>DASXND010000020.1:0-7901 GCA_036495265.1 Dyella sp. | reverse complement strand
GCGTGCCAGCGAAACTCCTGCACTCAAAATGCGGGCAACACCGCCCCCTGATACTTCTGCTCGATGAACGCCTTGACCTCTGGACTATTCAGCGCCTTCGCCAACTTCTGGATACGCGGATCGTCCTTGTTGTCCTGGCGGGTGACCAGGCCGTTTACATAGGGCGAATCCTTGTCCTCGATCAGCAGGGCATCCTTGATCGGATGCAGTCCGGCAGCCAGCGCATAGTTGGTATTGATCAGCGCGAGGTCGACCTCATCCAGCGTGCGCGGCAACATGGCGGCCTCCAATTCGCGGAACTTCAGCTGCTTGGGATTGGCGATGATGTCTTTCGGAGAGGACAGGACGTTACTGGGATCTTTCAGCGTGATCAGGCCGTGCTTGGCGATCAGTAACAGGGCGCGGCCGCCATTGCTGGGGTCGTTGGGCAAGCTGACCGTGGCGCCATCAGGCAGCTGATCGATGGACTTGAACTTGCGCGAATAAGCGCCCAACGGCTCGATGTGCACGCCCGTTACCATGACTAGGTCGGTACCCCGCTGGTGATTGAAGGCGTCGAGATAAGGTTTGCTTTGGAAGTAGTTGGCATCAACCGATTTTTCCAGCACCTGGACGTTGGGCTGCACGTAGTCGGCGAACACCTTGATCTCAAGCTCCACGCCTTCCTTTGCGAGGATGGGCTTGACCTGCTTGAGGATCTCGGCGTGCGGCACTGCCGTGGCGGCGACCACCAGTTTTTGCGTGCTGGCGTCACCACCGGGTTGGGACGACGAGCAGCCTGCCAGCAGGAGCAGGGCGGCAGCGACGACGATCAGCTTCTTCATGGTGAAATGCCTTGGTGCGGTGCACAAGAATAGCCGTCCATACCGCCGGATGCAAAGCCCGGCCGGCGCTCAGTTCCTGGTGTAATGCGCCACGATGCGGTCGCCCAGCATCTGCAGCAGCTGTACCAGCACGATGAGAAGGACCACGGTGACAAACATGTAGTCCGATTTGTAGCTCAAATAACCGTAGCGATAGGCCAGATCGCCGAGGCCGCCCGCGCCGATCGCGCCGCCCATGGCGGTATAGCCCACCAGGGCGATGGCGGTGACGGTGGTGCCGGCGAGCAGGCCGGCGCGCGCTTCCGGCAGCAGCACGTGACGCACGATCTGCCAGGTGCTGGCGCCCATCGCCTGGCTCGCCTCGATCACGCCCCGCTGCACTTCGCGCAGCGCCGTTTCCACCAGTCGCGCGAAGAACGGCGCGGCGCCGATCACCAGCGGCGGAATCGCACCGCGAATGCCGAGCTTGGTGCCCACCAGCACATAGGTAAGCGGCATCAGCACGATCATCAGGATGATGAACGGAATCGATCGCAGGATATTCACCACCAGCGAAAGCACCGCGTACAACGTGGGCATGGCGCGCAGCTGGCCCTTGCCGGTGAGATACAGCAGCACGCCCAGCGGCAGGCCGATGGCGACGGTGAGCAGCAGCGAACCGCCCAGCATCAGTAAAGTATCGATGCAGGCCTGGCCGAGCTCGCTCCAGTCGTCGATGTTGGGAAACAGCTTTTGCAGCAGCGGCAGGCTCACGATTTTTGCTCCGGCGACAACGGCTTGAGTTCCTCGATCTCGATGCCTGCCTGACGCAGGATGGCGAGCGCGTCGTCGACACGCGCACCCTGCATGGCCAGCGTGAGCTGGCCATAGGGCAGATCCTTGATGCGGTCGATGCGACCGGCGAGGATGTTGAAGTCCACGCCGGTTTCGCGCGCAACGCGACCCAGGGCGGGCGTCCAGGTGGTCTCGCCGCGGAACGACAGCCGCATCACGCGCCCCGTCACATGGGCGAACGGTGCTTGTTCGCCCGCCGCTTCTTCGGGCAGCGCTTCGTTGACGAAGCGTCGCGTCGTGGGGTGCTGTGGATGGAGGAAAACATCGACCACCGAGCCAGTCTCCACGATGGTACCGGCGTCGAGCACGGCAACGCGATCGCAGACGCGGCGGACCACATCCATCTCGTGGGTGATCAGTACGATGGTGAGCTTGAGTTCGCGGTTGATTTCCGCAAGCAGGTCAAGCACCGACGCGGTGGTCTGCGGATCGAGCGCACTGGTCGCTTCATCGCACAGCAGGATCGACGGGCGGTTGGCCAGCGCTCGCGCAATACCGACGCGCTGCTTCTGTCCGCCGGAGAGTTGCGAAGGGCGCTTGTCGGCGTGCGCATTCAGGCCGACGCGGGCCAGCAGTTCATCCACCCGCTTGCGAATGGTCGCCGTATCGCTCTCGCCCGCAAGGCGCAACGGGAACGCCACGTTCTCCGCCACCGTCTGTGAGGCGAGCAGGTTGAAGTGCTGGAAGATCATGCCGATGCCTTGGCGCTTCTGGCGCAATTCGGCTTCGGCCAAGGTCGTCATCTCCGTGTCGCCGATGAGGATGCGACCACCGCTCGGGCGCTCCAGCAGGTTGATCAGACGTATAAGTGTCGATTTACCCGCGCCGGACTGGCCAATGATGCCAAACACCTCGCCGTCGGCAATCTCGAGGTTGAGGGGCTGCAAGGCAGGGACGTCCCTGCCGTCGACGCGGTAGGACTTGTGGACGGCCTGAAATCTGATCACGGGGTACCTTGGAATAAGTGCCGGCGCTGCCGGCCGGTGACAAGCATAAGACATGTGCCGGGTGGGTTCCCTCCCCGCGGTGATCACGGAACGTTATATCGATATCGCCGTGGTGACGACCGCGGGACTAGACTTGGGCTTCTTCCACCAGGATCGCCGACATGACCTCCGTCTACGACTTTTCCGCCCGCGACATCGATGGCAACGAGCGTTCGCTCGCCGAGTGGCGCGGCAAGACCATGTTGGTCGTCAACGTGGCCTCCAAGTGCGGGTTCACCCCGCAATACACGGGGCTGGAAGCGCTCTGGCAGGCCGACCGCGACAAGGGCCTGGTGGTGCTGGGGTTTCCCTGCGACCAGTTCGGCCATCAGGAGCCGGGCAACGAGGCGGAAATCCGCAACTTCTGCTCCACCAGCTACGACGTGAGCTTCCCCCTGTTTTCCAAGATCGAGGTGAACGGCGACGGCGCGCATCCGCTCTACAAGTGGTTGAAGAGCGAGGGCAAGGGCATCCTGGGCAGCGAATCGATCAAGTGGAACTTCACCAAGTTCCTGATCGATCGCGACGGGCAGGTGGTAAGGCGCTACGCGCCCACCGACACGCCGGAGAAGATTGGCAAAGACCTGCAGTCTCAGTTGGCCGGGTGAACCGCCACGCTGGGTGAAGCCACCGCCTCTCCGCGGCTGCGCAGGCCGGCCAGCATCACGGCGATGGCATCGATATCGCGACTGGCGCTGGGCGCGCCGGAAGGCGGATCGTAATTGTTGAGCATGATGGCGAACGCCAGCCGTTCGCCATCGGCCGCGGTCACGTAACCGGCCAGGCAATGCACGAAGCTCATGCTGCCGGTCTTGGCATGCACGTTATTCTCGGCGGGTGTATTGCGCATGCGCCATTGCAAGGTGCCGTCCACGCCCGCGATGGGTAGCGATTCCTTCAGGGTTGCCGCATACGGCTGACCTGCCAGAAAGGCCAGCAGGCGGGCCATGGCGTTTGGCGTGGCGAGGTTGCGCCGCGACAAGCCCGTGCCTTCCTCGATGAGGCTGGCCGACGGCGTGATGCCCACGCGCTCAAGCAACTCGCGCATGGCGCGAATGCCCCAACGCTCGGTGGTGATAAAACCAGTACTGCCCTCGGTCTGTTCGGCATAGGCCTGGGCGCGGACACCGGCAAGCAGCAGCAGGTTCTGCAGGTACAGGTTCTGCGAGCGCTTCAGGCCGCGCTGCAGAATCTCCCCGACGGATGGCGACAGGACTTCGGCCAGCGTGCGCGCCTGGGCCGTGCGTGCGGTATCCCGACGCGGCCACTGCAGGGACGTCAGCTTTCCGTCGAGCTGAATGCCATGGCGAGCCATGGCTTGCAGCAGCAGATCACCTGCGTAATGGGCGGGATCGGGCACCGCAAGCTTGTAGCTCTGCGCGGGCGAACGCGCGGCGATGTTGCCGAAGGCGTAAAGCGTGCCATCGCCCGGGGCGCGGTAAAGATTGATGTCGTTGCGCGTGCGCGCCTCGCTGGTAGTGATCTCACTGATCACATGGGGCATGGCGTCGGCGGGATCGAAGCTGATCACGGCATGGCCGCCGGCGGATGCGGCTGGTGTCACGGTGACGTCGACCTGGTTTTCCCGCACGCTCAAGGCGGTTGCCGGTACGGCAAACCAGCTCTGCAGGTCGGTGGCCTCCCAGCCGGAGCCCATGACGGGGCCGGCGAAGTAGGTGGCGTCCGCAATCAGGTCGCCATGGACGTGACGCAGGCCTTGTGCGGCCAATTGGGTGGCCAGCTGATCGGGCCAATCGCTGGTCGACGTGTCCGAGCCGAGGGTGGGGTCGCCCATGCCGTAGAGGATCAGCGGGCCGTCCAGGCGACCGCTGCGGATCTCGCCGCTGGCCATGACGCGGGTCGGGATGCGGTAGGCCGGATCCAGCGCGCTCAGCGCGATCGCTGCGGTAAAGAGCTTCGCGGTCGAGGCCGGCTGGAACAGTTGGTCGGCGTGGTGCGTGTAGAGGGTGCGGCCGCTGTCGAGCGAAACCACCGAAATGCCCCAGTCGGCGCCCGCGAAGCGCGGCTGGCCGATGAGCTCATTGATCTGGGTCGCCAGCGACGGTGCCGGAGCCGGGGCGGATGGCGTGGAAGCCGCTTGTGGCGTGGCCGCCTGTGCCCCGATCGAGACGTACAAGCCCATCAATCCGGCGCATAGAGCGGCGCCAGCACGGCGGCGAAATGGGCGTCGCGGCATGAGCATGGGGCCAGTATCGCCAATCGTCCGGGTCGCTGCCTAGCCGATGCCGCTGGATTCAGTCTGTTAATATTTGCAGTTCGTGCCGGGCCTGCCGGCGCCCCTTTCCCCATACGAGAACGTCATGCAGATCGCAGAGAACACGGTTGTTTCCTTCCACTACACGCTGACCGACGACCAGGGTCAGGTGCTCGACAGCTCGCAGGGTCGGGAGCCGCTGGTGTACCTGCAAGGTATTGGCCAGATCGTGCCGGGCCTGGAAAAGGCGATGGAAGGCCGCCAGGTCGGCGACCAGTTCAAAGTGGACGTGGTGCCGGAAGAGGGTTACGGCGTGCGTCATGCTGAACTCGTGCAGGAAGTGCCGCGCGAGGCGTTCCAGGGCGTCGAGGACATCCAGGCGGGCATGCAGTTCCAGGGTCGTGGTCCGCAGGGCGTGATCAACGTCACCGTGACCAAGGTCGAGGACGACAAGGTGCACATCGACGGCAACCATCCGTTGGCCGGACAGGCCCTGCATTTCGACGTGGAAGTGACCGACGTGCGCGCTGCCACCGAGGAAGAGCTGTCGCACGGCCACGTGCATGGCGAAGGCGGCCATCACCACTGATGTCCTTGGGCGGCGCTGCCATCAACGCAGCGCCGTCCCCATCAGGACATTGAGTTAGTACCAGTCGAGCAGCGACAGCCCAACGCCAAGGTAAGTGGCGTTGTGGTTGTAGTCGATCATGCTCTCGCCGTAGCCCTTGAACAGTTCCATGTAGCCGCGCAGGTTGCCGACAATGGGAAACGCCCAGGTGAACTGCGCCGCGCCGTGACTCTCGCTGCCGCCGCGCAATGAGTGACGCAACATCAGGCCAAACTCCTGGCCACGCCATTCGTGGACGATCTGCATGTCGCCGCGGCCCATGTAGTTGCTGATGTCCGGGTTGTCGTTGGTCCTGCTGTTCTCGGGAATGCGCCACCAGGGCCGCAGCATCACCGTCCAGTTCTCGCGCTCGAAACCCACATAGCCCATGACGCGGTTCCAGCTTCGCGACAGCGGATCGGACTGGCCGTTGGATTCGTGGTTCAGTGCGATGCCGAGCAGCCGGCCGTTCCATCCCGCCACCTGGTAGTTCGTGTTGAAGGCGAGGATGGCCTCGGGCTCGTAATTCGTTTCGCGGAAGGGTCGCGATGTCTCTGCGTTGTAAACCTGCCAGCGCGAGGATTGGGTATAGGCCACCCACAGGTCGCCCTGGTCGCCAAACACACCCTGCCACACCTTGGTCTTCAGGCTGAGCTGGAACTTGCTTTCGATATTGTCCACGTTCTGCGGTTTCTCGACCGTGTTCGCTGGATTGGGGCTGCTCGGCTGATTGTTCTGGTTGCTGCTGGCGAAAAACGGCATCACCGTGATCGGCTTGTAAGCACGGACATTGAACGTGCCCAACTTGCTCTCGGGGGACAGTTCCCAACGAGTGTCGAGCAATGAGACGGTCGTCGCCTCGGGGGAGGGCTGCGTTTCAGCATTCGCCTTGGCCTGCTCGTGACCGAACACGACGCCCTTGGGCGCGGAAGCCTCGCTCTTTTTTTGTGCGCCGGGCAGATATTCGCGGCCGGTGGCATGGTCGTAACAGGCCAGTCGCTGCGCATCGTTTTCAAGCGCGGTACACGCACGGATATCCATCGGATCAGGCGTCTGTGCGCGTGCGGCGACTGAAAAGCCTGAGGCAATAGCCAGGGCCGCAAGTGAGATCGGTCGCATCATCGGGGGCTCCATCCATGTCTGGCAAACGATCGGTGTGATCGCTGCCTCGTGCCAGCCGCATACCATCGCCGGCATGCATTGCATGTGACGACACGGACCATCAAGCAAGATGATCCGCGCCGGAAGCCTCCATCTTACTTATTTAGTGCTGAGCCAGCGCTCGTATTGGGCCTTCGTGATGTGACCGGTTTTGCCTTTGTCGACGAACGCGAAGTCATTGGCCAGCAGTGGGTAGGCCGCGGCCTGATCCGCCGTGATATAGCGCGAGCCACCGGAAAGCTCCTCGAAGCTGGGCGCTGGGCCAGCAGCGACCGGCGGGACCGTGGACTTCACCGTCAGCTGGCCTTGCGGGGTTTGCATCTGCGCGCTGCTGGTCACGGCACCAGGTGGCGAAGCTGGCATTGTTGCGGTGGGTGCGGGCGGCGGAGAAGACATCGGTGCTGGCTGATCCTGCGCCAGCAACGAGCCGGCCAACATCATCGAGCCGGTGGTAACCAATGCAAGAAGAGGTTTGCGGTATGTCATGTCGCTACTCCATGCCAGAATGCGTGGCTTGTGGATGGACGCGCGGTGAAAGCCATCATCTCGGTATTGCGCTTTGAAGGCTTCCGCGCTACGCCCAACGCTATCAAAAGCACTATAAACACCGCCCCAATATAGGCATCGCGATCACGTGAAGTCACCGTTACCGTTGTCGATCCCTTCATCCACGTCGGCTATTTCGCTGAGCTTGTCGCAGGCGCAGCGCCTTCATCTTGGCGCACAGGGACTACTGCATTCACCGCGTGCACGACCACGGCCCGTGGATGTGATTGCTGCCATCACACGCATGCGACTGCTACAGATCGACAGCATTCATGTGGTCGCGCGCAGTCCATACCTCGTGCTTCATGCGCGGCTTGGCGACTACGACCCGCAATGGCTGGACGATGCACTGGATGCGGGGCGGCTGGCCGAGAGCTGGGCGC
This sequence comes from Dyella sp., assembly GCA_036495265.1. Lineage (GTDB taxonomy): Bacteria > Pseudomonadota > Gammaproteobacteria > Xanthomonadales > Rhodanobacteraceae > Dyella. Next base: position 345 of record DASXND010000020.1, on the reverse strand, counting down.
ACGAAGCCTGTTTCGTGCCGTCGGCCGATCTGCCGCTGCATCAGGCCTGGCGCATGCAGCGATCCACGCATTGGGCACACAAGCATGCTGCGCGCATGCACAGCGAACATCGACAGGGTATGGATGGTCTGCTTGATCGCATTCGCGAGACGGGTGCCATGCGCGCGGCGGATTTCGAAAGCGAAAAGCGCGGTGCGGGCGGCTGGTGGTCGTGGAAGCCCGAAAAGCGTTGGCTGGAGGCACTGTTCGCCATGGGCGAGTTGATGGTGACGCGCCGGGAACGGTTCCAGCGCGTTTACGATTTGAGCGAGCGCGTCGAGGCCAAGCTCGATCCACCGATGGACC
>DASXND010000019.1:0-7080 GCA_036495265.1 Dyella sp. | reverse complement strand
ATGGTCAGCACGAGTGATCAGCATGCGCACGGCCTGGAGCTCGAGGCGCAGTGGATACCGATCGATTCGCTGCGACTGAACTTCACCTCCGCCTACATCAACGCCACCTATGTCCATGGGACCTCGACTTCAGGCGTGGACCTGTCGGGCCAGCCCACCGGCGAGCCGTACTTCTCCATGACCACGGGCTTCGATTACACCTGGCATGGCGTCTTCCGCGGCGATCTGGAACTGAACATGCAGTACGCCTACCGCGGCGCGACCCGCTGCAACGCGGACTCGGGAATCCAGGGCGCTTGCTTCTCGACGCCCGCGTTCACCATCGGGCAGTCGAACGAGCGCACCGATGCGCGCCTGGACTGGCATACGCCGGACCACCGCTGGGGTGTGGGTCTGTACGGCAACAACATCTTCAACAAGCGTTACGTGCTGGGCGTCGGCAACGAAACGACCAGCGTGTTCGGTACGCCCTATGCCACGGTCACGCCGCCGCGAACTTACGGCATCGAGTTCCGTGCGGCCTTCTGACGCGCCGCGCCCAGTCTGATCGGGAGCCGCCTCGGTGGCTCCCATCCTTACAACGATTACCCGAGAATGGCTCACATGACTTATGAACGGCGCTCTCCGAGCGCTTCCCCGCGACTGCCGAAAGTGACCGTCGTCGCGTCAGCCCTGCTTGCGCTCTTTGTGTTGACGACAGCCTGCGTCGCCAAAGCCGGCGCCTCGCCGATCCCGACCCTCGAGAAGAAGGGCGCGCAGGCACATCTCATCGTCGATGGCGCGCCGTATCTGATCCTTGGCGGACAGGTTCACAACTCCGATACGTCCAACCCAGAAGACCTCAGCAAGGCCATGGACGTGCTGGCAGGCTGGCAAGCCAATACGGTCGAGGTGCCGATCTATTGGGAAGCGATCGAACCTACGCCGGGGCACTACGACTTCAGCTCCGTCGATGTGGCGGTCAACCTGGCGCGCAAGCACGGCTTGCGTGCGGTCTTGCTGTGGTTCGGCACCTGGAAGAACGGTGAGAGCCAGTATGTACCGGACTGGATGAAGGCGGACCAGGCCACCTACCCGCGTGCAAAGGGACCACGAGGTGAGGTCACAACCACCATCTCGCCCTTCAGCCAGGCCGCCATGCAGGCCGATACCAAGGCATTCGCCGCCCTGATGCAGCACATCAAGAGCATCGATCAGTCCCAGCGTACCGTGCTGATGATGCAGGTAGAGAACGAGCCGGGCATCATGAACACCGACCGCGACTATTCGGACGCGGCCAACAAGCAGTTCGAGGCCCCGGTGCCCGCTGCGCTGTTGAGTTACCTGGACGCCCATCGCCAGCAGCTCTCCGCGCCGATGGCGCAGGCGTTGAGCCACGCGCCGAAGACCGGCAACTGGACCCAGGTGTTCGGCGAGAAGGCACCGGAAGCGTTCAGCGCCTGGGCCGTCTCCAATTACGTCAATACGGTCGCCGAAGCCGGCAAGCACGAATACGCGCTGCCGATGTACGTCAACGTCTGGCTGATCGAGGGCGTGGAGCGTCCGGGTCGCTGGCCGAGCGGTGGCGCCACCGTCAACGTGCTCGATGTGTGGAAGGCGGGTGCGCCGGTCATCGACATGCTGTCGCCGGATATCTACTACCCGAAGTTCTACGACGTCGCGGCGCAGTACACCCGGCCAGACAACCCGCTCTATGTGCCGGAAACGAACTTCATCCCGTACTTTGCCGCGTTTGCCTATACCACGTTCGGCGACTTCAACGGCATCGGCTTCACCCCGTTCGGCATCGACGACGTCGTGACCAAGGGCGACATCGGTGCGGCCATCGGCATGCGCTTCCAGGACACCTACAGCGTCCTGCGTCCGCTGCTGCCGCTTATCGCGAGCAAGCAGTACACCGGCAAGCTGCACCCGGTGCTGCAGGGTCTGGGCAACGGGGAGGACTGGAAGCAGTCCGTCCGCCTCACCGATCGACTCGCTGCGAATATCGAGTTCACGGCGACGTTCGACCCGGTCAAGGGCCGCGCGGCGGGCATGATCATCGAGTTGGCCCCGGATGATTTCCTGGTCGTGGGAACGGGTTTTGACGTGGCCTTCCGCGAAATGCAGGGCCCGCTGCGCGACGCGGAGCTGCTCTCGATCGAGGAAGGGACGTTCCAAGGTGACCAGTGGGTTCGCGCACGACGCCTCAACGGCGACGAGCGCCACGTGTCGCTGCCCGACCATTCCATCATCCTGCGCGTGCGTATTGCCAAGTGAGATAGCCGTCCGTCTCGAGCCATTCGGGACGGGCGCTACCAAGCCTGGAACGGTGTCGGGTTCCGAGGGGCGGGCCCGACGCCGCCATCCAGTCAATCAAACATTTGAATCTCGGTGCGCGGACTGGCTCTCGCGCCGACCTGGGGAGGAATAACCATGCGTCTTTCGTATACGGCCTTGTTTGCAGCAGTCCTTTGTCTGGCGCAGGGCGTCGCGCAGGCGGCACCCATCGCGGCGACGCCACCGATGGGCTGGAATAGCTGGAATTTTTTCGCCGAAAAGGTCACTGACGCTGACGTGCGTGCAGCGGCCGACGCCATGGTGGCAACCGGCATGCGCGATGCCGGCTATGTCTACGTCAACATCGACGACGGCTGGCAGGGGCAGCGCGATGCCCATGGCGTAATCCATGCCAATGAACGCTTCCCCGACATGAAGGCGCTCGCTGACTATGTGCACGCGCGAGGGCTCAAGCTAGGCATCTACAGCTCGCCGGGCGAGAAAACCTGCGCCGGCTACGCCGGTTCGCTGGGGCACGAGAAGCAGGACGCCAAGACCTATGCCGAATGGGGCGTCGACTACCTCAAATACGATTTGTGCAGTTTTGGCGAGCTGATGAAGGCGCGCGCGCCGAACGATCCGGAACAGCAGATGCGCATGATGCACGAGGCCTACGCCACCATGCGTACGGGGCTCAACGCGGCGGGGCGTCCGATCGTCTACTCGCTGTGCCAGTACGGCGTGGATGCGGTGTGGGAATGGGCGGCCGACCCGAAGGTGGGCGCCAACCTGTGGCGCACCACGGGTGATATCGCGCCGCACGGCGAGTTCGTGTACGCCATCGCCACCATGCAGGCGGGCCTCGCCCATTACGCCGGTCCGGGTCACTGGAACGATCCGGACATGCTGGAAGTGGGTAATGGCGACCTCACCGAGGCTGAGAACCGCACGCACTTCAGCTGGTGGGCGATGCTGGCCGCCCCGCTGTTGGCGGGCAACGACCTGGCCCATATGAAGCCGGAAGTGAAGGACATCCTTACGCGTCGCGAGGTGATTGCGGTCGACCAGGATCCCCTCGGCAAGCAGGGAACGCGTGCCTATACGGACGGTGAGGTCGAAGTGTGGACCAAGCCGCTGAGTCACGGTGGCCTAGCCGTCGCGATCTTCAACGTGGGCGACACGCGCTTTGCCGGCACCCATCCGTTCCTCCTCGATCTCAAGCGACTTGGCCTGCACGGCAAGCAGCAAGGGACGGACCTGTGGACCGGCAAGGCCGTGAGCCTTGACGATCACCAGGCGATCGGACTGGCGTCCCACGATGTATGGCTGGTGCGCATTGACGCGCCCCACGCCTCGCACTGACGCGTATCGCAATCACAGGAAGCGTCGGCCGATAAAGGCCGACGAGGGGCAAGGATTGCCGCCCAGCACAAACGCCGTGATGGCCACTATGAGGCGAGGTACTGCCAACGTGACGTATGCTTTACTGAAATCGATCAAGCGCGCATTCGTTGGTACGTCGGGCGAGGCATGGCCCCGCACCGAGTCGACAGAGCGGGTGCGACCTCGCCTTGGCGCGGGCCTTGATGGAAGGATGTCCCTGGGTCTCCGCGGCATCCTTGCCATCTGCCTGGTAGGAGCGTTGGCTTGCCCGGTCGAGGAGGTGCACGCGGCGACCTCGGCCACCATCACCATCGAGGGCGATCACTTCGTCCGCGCAGGCAAGCCGCATCAGATCATTTCCGGTTCGATGGACTTCCAGCGCATTCCACGCGCGTATTGGCAGGATCGACTGCGCAAGGCGCGGGCCATGGGCCTGAACACGATCACCACCTATGTCTACTGGAACGCGCTCGAACCGCAGCACGGCAGCTTCGATTTCAGCGGCAACAACGATGTGGCGGCGTTCGTGCACATGGCTCAGCGCGAGGGCCTCGACGTCATCGTTCGTCCCGGCCCCTATGTGTGTGCCGAGTGGGAAGCGGGTGGCTTTCCGGGCTGGTTGTATGCCGATCCGCATCTGCGCGTGCGCACGCGGGATCCGAAATTCCTGCAGCTGGTCGATCAGTATTTCCAGCGACTTGGCAAGGAACTCGCGCCACTGATGGCGGCCCACGGCGGGCCGATCATTGCGGTGCAGGTGGAGAACGAATACGGCTCCTACGGCGATGATCGAACCTATATGGAGGACATCCATCAGGCGCTGATTCGCGCGGGCCTGGGCACCAATTTGATGTTCACCTCCGACGGTGCCGACGGCCTGGCGCACGATGCCCTGCCGGGCGTGCTCGCCGTGGTCAACTTCGGACCCGGCGACGCCAAGAGCGCGTTCGGCAAGCTGAAGGCCTTCCGTCCCGGCCAGCCGATGATGGCCGGTGAGTACTGGGATGGCTGGTTCGACCAGTGGGGCGTGCAACATGTGCATACCGACGCCGACGTGCAAGCCAGGGAGCTGGAGTGGATGCTCGCCCAGGGCTACTCGGTGAACATCTATATGTTCGAAGGCGGCACCACGTTCGGGTTCATGAACGGCGCCAACTTCCACGATGATTCGACCGACCACTACACGCCCGAGACCAGCAGCTACGACTACGACGCGGTGCTCGACGAGGCGGGTCGGCCCAAGCCGAAGTTCGCCAAATTCCGCGAGGTGATTGCCAAGGCTACCGGCGCCACGCCACCACCCCTGCCATCGCCGACGTCGATCATCGAACTGCCCGCATTCGCGCTGACCGAGCACGCATCGCTGTGGGACAACCTGCCGGCCCCGATCGCCGTCGACGCGCCGCAGTCGATGGAGCAATTTGGCCAGAACTACGGCTACATCCTCTATCGCACGGAGCTGTCCGGCCCGGCTGCGGGGAAACTCTATCTGGGCGAGGTGCGCGATTACGCCGCCGTCTACGTCGACAAGCAATTGATCGGCACGGTGGATCGCCGCTTGAAGCAGGTCGATGTGTCCATCGCCCTTGATGCAGGGCGACACACCATCGACGTGCTGGTGGAGAACACTGGCCGCATCAACTATGGGCCACGCCTGGCCGATGGTCGCGCTGGCCTGGTCGATCCCGTGCTGCTCAACGGTAACGAACTGCACGGCTGGCAGGTGTACCCCTTGCCGATGTCATCGCCGGAGGCCATACACGGCTGGAGCACGCAGTCGGTGAGCGGTCCTGCCTTCCATCGAGGCAACTTGCATGCGGCAAAGCCGGCCGACACGTTCCTCGATGTGAGCGCATTCGGCAAGGGCGTGTTGTGGGTCAACGGCCACAACCTTGGACGCATGTGGGATATCGGTCCGCAGCAGTCGCTCTACCTGCCGGGGCCGTGGGTGAAGCAGGGCGACAACGCGGTAGTGGCTTTTGATCTTCAGACACCGAAGCAGGCATCCCTGCGCGGGCTGACGCAGGCGCTCTGGTCCAACCCACCGGCGCAAGTCTCCGAATGACAACACATCGTGCCGAAGGGCGTCTGCCGGGAACAAGCCAACCCTTTGCGACGCAATGAAATCACCGTCTGACGCCTAGACATGGGTGGCGTTCGGTCCGCCACCGTGTCAACCATCGACAGCTTGGGGAGAGTGCAACATGGTGTCTCGTCGTCAGTTTCTGCAAGGCCTGGGGGCACTTGGCGTGCTTGGCGCGCCGCTGTCCGCATTGGCAGAGGGCGTGCGCCTGGCCGGAACGCCGGCAGGGGCAGTCGGTGCGCCGTCGCCAGCCGATGGCGTGTCGCAGTACGTCGACGTGTTCGTTGGCACGGCTGGCCATGGCCATACTTTTCCTGGCGCGTCGATGCCGTTTGGCATGGTGCAGCTCAGTCCGGACACCCACGACGTGGGTTGGGATGCGTGCGCCGGATACCACCAGCTCGACGGTTCCATCATGGGCTTTTCGCACACGCACCTCAGCGGCACCGGTGATGGCGACCTGCTCGACGTCCTGGTCATGCCGGCGCAAGGTCCGGTCTTGCTGCAACCGGGCAGTCGTGGCCTGCCGGACTCGAACCACCATTCGCGTTACGACGGCGCGGTGAGTCCCGGGGCATCGCTGCCGCCCGACGCGACGCCGCATCCAGGTCAAGGCTACCGCTCGCGTTACGATCGCGCCTCGGAGCACGGGCGTCCGGGCTATTACCGCGTTCACCTGACCGATCACGCCATCCGCGCCGAAATGACCGCCACGCTGCGCGCCGGCATGCATCGGTATACGTTTGAACGCAAGGGCGACGGCCATTTGCTGATCGACCTGGCGCACGGCTTCCACGATCATGCCGAAGTGCCATCCGAGGTCAGCGACGCGCAATTGCGCCTGATCGGCAATGACACCCTGGTCGGCGGCCGGCGCGTGCATCAATGGGCCAAGGGCCGTTACCTCTACTTCGCGATGAAGGTCTCGCGGCCGCTCTCGCATGCCACGCTCTATTCGGATGACGTCGCCTTGCCGACCGGCACCACTGAAGCCAAGGGCGCGCACCTGAAGGCCGCTCTTTATATCAGTGACATCGCCAGTGCGCCCTTGCTGGTGAAGGTCGGCATCTCGGCCGTCGACATCGAAGGCGCACTGCGCAACCTCGACACCGAAATGCCTGACTGGGATTTCCGGCACATCCAACAAGCCGCAGCAGCGGCGTGGGAGCGCGAGCTCGGCCGCATTCGGGTGCAGTCGAAGTCGACGTCCACCTTGCGCAATTTCTACAGCTCGCTCTATCACACCATGCTGGCGCCGACGCTGTTCAGCGATGTCGATGGCCGCTACCGCGGCATGGACGCGAACGTGCACCAGCTTCCCACGGGACAGCACAACTACAGCACCTATTCGTTGT
>DASXND010000018.1:0-7913 GCA_036495265.1 Dyella sp. | reverse complement strand
CCTAGGCCATAGGTCTTAGCCAATCGCCCGACCCCCGGCTTCCGTTCGACGGATATGCGCCATTTGTCGGGTGCCTGTCATGCGCATAGTTGTATATTGTGCGACGCATATCACACTTTTCATCGGTCGCGGCGTTGGGTTGCGCGACGGACGTGGTAACCGGGGGGTAGCCAACGACTTGGCTGCGTCCGGCCGAAACCTGTGACCCTTATAGGGGAGGGGGAGGGAGCCATGGCTGTATTGAGGGAGGAAGCCAGACGCTGTGTCGTCTGGTTTGGGCAGCCTGACAGCGAGGAACGCGCTGGCCTGGCGAAGGCGGGATGGATTATCCGCGTGGCCAATGCCGGTACGCAGAGTGGCGTCGGCATGCGCAACAACGACACGGTGGTGGCGTTGGCGGATCTGCGCCACAGCGACTCCGAGCCGGCCCAGGCCATGGCCCAGCTCATGGCCGATCATCCCTGGCTGCCTTGGGTGGCGCTCATCGCGCCCGACATGCCAACCAACGACCCACTGATCGATCGCGTCCTCGAGGCCAGCATCGAGTACTTCACCACGCCGGTGGACGTCGATCGGCTGCTGGAGTCCCTGGCGCGGATCGGCGGTGACCAGCCGCTGGTCGCCGAGCCCAGCGACATCGGCGTGACCGGCCGCAGCGCCGCCATCTGCACGGTGGTGGCGAGCATTCGCAAATATGCGCCGGTGGAACTGCCGGTGTTGATCACCGGCGAGACGGGCACTGGCAAGGAAGTCGCTGCACGTGCACTGCATGGGCTCTCGGCCCGCGCCGAGCGGCCGTTTGCGGCCATCAATTGCGGGGCGTTGCCGCCCAACCTGGTGCAGTCGGAACTGTTTGGACATGAGCGCGGTGCCTTCACCGGCGCCAACGCACGCCGCATCGGCCATTTCGAGACGGCGGCAGGCGGCACGGTATTTCTCGACGAGGTCGGCGATCTGCCGCTGGACGCGCAGACCAGCGTCTTGCGTTTCCTGCAGGAAGGCACGCTGGAGCGCGTAGGCAGCAGCCAGTTGATCAAGCTGGACGTGCGCGTGCTGGCCGCCACCCACGTGGATCTGGAAAAAGCCGTCGAGCAGGGGCGTTTCCGCGAGGATCTGTACTACCGCCTCAACGTGCTGCGCCTGCGCATGCCTGCGCTACGCGAACGCGAGGATGACGTGGTGACGCTGGCGCAGCGCTTCCTCGATGCATTTCGCGAGCAACATGCCAGCCGCGCGCGTTCCTTCAGCGCCGCGGCGCGGCGGGCCATGCTCGATTTCGCGTGGCCGGGCAACGTGCGCGAACTGCTCAACCGGGTCCAGCGCGCGGCCGTGGTCGCCGAGGACGCCTTGATCGGCGTGAACGACCTGGATCTGTCCGATGTACTGACCAAACGGGCGGCGCATTCCAGTCTCGGCAACACGCGTGTGGCCGCCGAGCGCGATGCGGTCATGGCCTGCCTGCGTGAAAGCCGCTTCAACGTGAGCGAATGCGCGCGCCGACTGAAGGTGTCGCGGGTCACCATCTATCGCTTATGCAAGAAGCACCAGCTCGCGCTCGACGAGTTGCGCTGAGTAGATGTCCAGGGCGAGGGCCTGTGCCGCAGAGGCGGCGTGTTCGCCTTTGGCGGGATGCGTCGCCAGCGGGCCTTTGACGAAGTCGATGGCCGCAGCGAGGTGAGCGGCGGGCACTCGCGAAAGCATGGCTGAGTTGGCGCCGAACCAGCCGAGTCACTGCAAGCACCCGCCGCTCACCGCTCATCCAAAGAGGAAGGCCCCCGACCCGCAGGGGTCGGGTCGGGGGCTTCCATTGGTGCCCCGGCCACAGGGGTTGCCGGGTTACCGCCCACATGACCGCCTTGCGGCGGAATCTCGATCGGACCACGACCTAGGGCGTGGCCGTTGATGACGGGATGGAAAGGACGACCATTGCCAGCTGCGAGCCTCGCGCCAACGTTGCCCTGGGCCTCCCAAAGGCGTTGCCAATCCGCCGCCGTGGATCTCCCTGCCACGGTGGTCGGTGCGTTGTCGCAGCTGGCCCTTCCCCCTTCCCGCCTGTACGAGTGAAAGAGAGCAAGCGGCGTGCCAATGGGCGTAAACCCTTCAACCGCGCGGGTTGACCGTGCACAGACCGGTTACCGCTCGCGCGAATGGCGTGTTGACGGCGTTACACCCGCATCCGCCAGAAGGCGGCCTGGTGGCTGGTGAGCCGCGCGGTTAAGCGCTTTTCTAAGGGCTGTAACGTCATCGATACAAGTTGCGGGGCAGGTTGACACTCTTGCTGGCCGCTGCGCTTCAGGGGCGCCGTGCAATCACCTGGCGCAGGGCTTACGATGCGTGGTGCGTCGCAGCAGGCTGGCGGCGTCCCCCTTCCCTCCCAACCTAGTTATGGCGCCGTCCCTCCGACGACGCCCGGAGTACGCCATGCAATCGCAAGACCCTTCCGCCCAGTCCCTGATCGATCTCGGCAAGCGTTACTGGCTGCCGGTATATCGACCGCGCGAAGTGGTGCTGGATCACGGCAAGGGCGCGCGCGTGTGGGACACCCAGGGGCGCGATTACATCGATTTCGGTGCAGGCATCGCGGTGAACGCCTTGGGCCATCAAGACCCCGATCTACTCGACGCGCTGACCACGCAGGCACACAAGCTGTGGCACACCAGCAATGTGTTCTACAGCGAGCCCCCACTGCATCTGGCCGAAGAGCTGGTGACTGCATCGGGCTTCGCTGAGCGTGTTTATCTTTGCAACTCGGGTACGGAAGCGAACGAAGCCGCCATCAAGCTTGTGCGCAAGTGGGCGGCATCGCAGGGACGTGAGGCTGACAAGCGCGTCATCGTCACCTTCCGCGGCTCCTTTCACGGCCGCACGCTCGCAGCCGTCACCGCTACTGCGCAGCCGAAATACCAGGAAGGCTATGAGCCGCTGCCGGGCGGCTTCCGCTATCTCGACTTCAATGACGTGGGCGCGCTTGAGTCCGCCTTCGCCTTGGGCGACGTGGCGGCGGTGATGCTGGAGCCGGTACAGGGCGAGGGCGGCGTGCTGCCTGCTGCGCCCGGCTTCATCAAACGTGTGCGCGAGCTGTGCGACCAGTACGGCGCGCTGATGGTGCTGGACGAAATCCAGTGCGGCATGGGCCGTACCGGTTCACTGTTCGCCTACGTGCAGGACCAGGCGATGCCGGACATCGTGACCCTGGCCAAGGCGCTCGGTTGTGGCTTCCCGATTGGCGCCATGCTGGTAGGCCCCAAGGCGGCCGAAATCATGCAGTTCGGCGCACACGGCACCACCTTTGGCGGCAACCCGCTGGCGGCGGCGGTGGCGCGGGTCGCGCTGCGCAAGTTGTCTTCGCCGGAAGTGCTGGGCAATGTACAGCACCAGGCGCAGGCGCTACGCGATGGCCTGGCGCGCATCAACGCATCGCTGGATGTGTTCGACGAAGTGCGCGGCCGTGGCCTGATGCTCGGCGCGGTGTTGAACGATGCCCACAAGGGCAAGGCAGGGGCGGTACTCGATCACGCCGCCGCGCACGGCTTGCTGCTGCTGCAGGCCGGGCCGGACGTGCTGCGCTTCGTGCCGGCACTGAATATCAGCGACGCCGATATCGCCGAAGGTCTGCAACGCCTGGAAGCCGCGCTGCGTTCTTACCTGGCAACCTGAACTCGCCCGACAACCGCCGCGCGCCGCGCTAAGGCGGCGTGCGAGTCAGCGCGGCACCGCATGCGCGGCAGTACCGCGCATCGCGGTCATGATCGGCAAGCTGACAGCCCGGGCACACGGTTTGTTGGCGCGCATCGCGGATGCCAGCGGCCAGTTCCGCGGCAAAGATGCCGGTGGGCACGGCAATGATGCTGTAGCCCACCAGCATGATCAGCGAGGTGAGTACCTGGCCCAGCGCGGTACGCGGCGTGATATCGCCATAACCCACCGTCGTCAGAGTCACGATGGCCCAGTACATCGAACGGGGAATGCTGGTGAAGCCGTTCTGCGGCCCTTCCACCAGAAACATCAGCGCGCCGAAGATCAGCACCAGCGTCAGGATGACGCTGACGAAGATGAAGATCTTGCGGCGTCCACGCACCACTGCGGACCAAAGCAGATCCGCTTCGCCCACGTAACGCGTCATCTTCAAAATGCGAAAGATGCGCAGGATGCGCACCGCGCGGATCACCAGCAGGTATTGGCTGCCGGTGACGAGCAGGCTGAGATAGGTCGGCAGCACGGTCAACAGGTCGACGATGCCGAAGAAACTCAGCGCATAGCGGCGCGGCCGGGCCACCACGGCCAGGCGCATCACGTATTCCAGCGTGAATGCGATCGTGAAGATCCATTCCAGTACATAGAAAGCGGTCTCGAACCGCTCAGACAGGTCGACCACCGTGTCGAGCATGGCGACCAGGATGCTCGACAGGATGGCCACGATAAGCACCAGGTCGAACAGGCGTCCGGGTGCATCGTCATGGCCGAAGATGATGTGAAACCAGCGGGCGCGCCATCCGCTCTGCGTGGCGGGAGCGACGGAAGGCTCACTCTGAAGCGGCTTCGGCTGGCTCATGCGTGTGGAGTCCCTTACGCGTTGGAGCGCAGCATAACGCCGGCGTGCTCCTTTGAGCGTGGCCATTCGCCGTATCTCACACTCGTCAGGCGCAACCCACGATCACGATGCACGCCATTCGAATCGGATGGCGTGCATCGTGCTTTGTACGACTTACCCGGCGCGGGCGGAACGCATGGCCGCGCGTGCAGCTTCCAGCGTATCGGCGATCTCCTGCTCGCCATGCGCGCTGGAAACAAAGCCGGCTTCGAAGGCCGAGGGCGCCAGGTACACCCCGCGCTCCAGCATGCCGTGGAAGAAGCGGTTGAACATGGCCGTATCCGCGGCCGTGGCCTGGGCGTAGGTGTCGACCTTTTCGCTGGTGAAAAACAGGCCGAACATGCCACCGACGCGGTTTGTGCTGAAGGCCAGTCCTTCACCATCGGCCACCGCCTGCAGTCCGTCAGTGAGCAGGCGGGTGCGGGCGGCGAGCTGCTCATAAAAGCCCGGAGCCTGGATCAACTCCAGCATCGCCAGGCCAGCCGCCATGGCGACCGGGTTACCCGACAAGGTGCCCGCCTGATAGATCGGGCCCGCGGGCGCCACTTGCTGCATCAGTTCGCGACGACCGCCATAGGCGCCCACCGGCATGCCGCCGCCGATGATCTTGCCGAACGTGGTGAGGTCCGGCGTGACGCCGTAATGCGCCTGCGCGCCACCCAGGGCGACACGGAAGCCGGTCATGACCTCATCAAAGATCAACAGCGCGCCATGCTTCGTGCACAGCTCGCGCAGGCCTTGCAGGTAACCGTCCTTGGGCGGAATGCAGTTCATATTGCCCGCGACCGGCTCGATGATCAGGCCGGCGATGTCACTGCCGTGCTCATCGAACAGCACGCGCGCCGCATCCAGATCGTTATAGGCAAGCGTCAGCGTGAGGTCGGCATTCGCCTTGGGCACGCCGGGCGAGGTGGGCACGCCAAAGGTCAGCGCGCCCGAACCCGCCTTCACCAGGAAACTGTCACCATGGCCGTGGTAGCAGCCTTCGAACTTCACGATCTTGTTGCGCCCCGTGGCGCCGCGGGCGACGCGGATGGCCGACATCGTCGCCTCGGTGCCCGAGTTGACCATGCGCACCATGTCGATCGAGGGCACCAGGCGCGTAATCGTCTCGGCCATGGTCACTTCGGCCGGGCAGGGCGTGCCGTAGGACAGGCCATTCTTGACCGCGCGCTCCACCGCCTCGCGCACGTGCGGATGGTTGTGGCCGACGATCATCGGGCCCCACGACCCCACGTAGTCGATATAGCGCTTGCCTTCCACGTCCCACAGGTAGGCGCCGTCTGCGCGTGCCGTAAAGAACGGTTCGCCGCCCACCGACTTGAAGGCGCGCACCGGCGAGTTCACGCCGCCAGGCATCAAGTGCTGCGCGCGTTGGAAGAGTTCGTGGTTGGTGGTCATCGTGGAAGTCTCAATGCGAAGGGAAAAGTCGAGCAAAGCGTTCGGCGGCGCCGCGCACGTCCGGATCGCCGAACACGGCCGAAATCACGGCCAGGTAGTCCGCGCCGGCGTCGATCAGGGATCCACCATTGTCCGGGGTGATGCCACCGATCGCCACCCGAGGCACGCCGAGCGCGGCGCTCTGCCGCAGCAGTTCAGGCGAGGCACGTTGTGCGTCCGGCTTGGTCGGCGAGGGGAAGAAGGCGCCAAAGGCAACATAGTCGGCGCCGGCCGCGGCGAGCAAACGCGCACGTTCAAGCGAGTCGTAACAGGACACGCCAATGATTGCCTGCTGCCCCAGCGCGCCGCGTGCGGCCGCGACATCGCCATCGTCTTCTCCCAGGTGCACCCCGTCGGCGCCCGCGGCCCGGGCCAGCTCCATATCGTCGTTGACGATCATCGGAACGCCCTGGCGGGCGCATAGCGCCTGCAGGGCCCGGGCTTCGGCAAGCCGGCGCTCGCCATCACTCGTCTTGTCGCGGTACTGCACCAGCCGGGCGCCCCCCGCGAGCGCCTGGGCCACTACATCCAACAGGTCGGGGCGGGGGCCGTCGGTAATCACATAGAGGCCGCGGCCCCGGAGTCGAGCATGCATTGGGTTCAATCCTGGAACAAAAGGAGGCGCCATACGCTTTCGCATCGGCAGGGGAGTTGCGAGAATGCGCCTCTTATTCTCCTTATCAAGCAGTTCAGCGATGAATCAGAGCTCCAACGAAACCGGCACCCTGCGCAAATGGATGTGTGTTGTCTGCGGCTTCATCTATGACGAGGCCCTGGGCGTTCCCGACGAGGGGATCGAGCCTGGTACGCGCTGGGCCGACGTACCCGATACCTGGACGTGCCCGGACTGCGGCGCGACCAAGGAAGACTTCGAGATGATCGAAATCGACTGATTTCGCTCTCCGCGTCGCCCTCAAACGGCCCGATTCCGTCATCGTACGGACCGGGCCGTTTGCTTAAATGCTCCTGCGCACCACGAAACGGTGTGCACAGCGCAGGAGCAGCAGCATGCAACAGTTCATTCCTTTTGAAGACGATTGGGACGCCCTGGAACATCTGCGCCCCGACTCGCTGATTCCCTACCATGTCGGCGTCCCCTGCCGGCACGATCTATCAGTCCCTTCTTACTGCACGGTGCCGACTGTCCCCTCGATCGTCAGCTCGTCGCCCATCTGCACGCCGATTTGCGCTGCGGTGCCGCCTGGCAACTCCAATACATAGCGTGCCGGGAAGTCGCTCGGATAGCTGGGGCAGGGATCGGCCTTGCACGGCGGCACATTCGGCTGCACCGACACCAGTTTCCGCTTGCCATCGAAGTAAAGGATATCGAGCGGGATAAGCGTGTTCTTCATCCAGAACCAGCGCGGCGCGTCTTCTGGAAACACAAACAGCATGCTGTGATCGGCCGCCAGCTCGGTACGCATCATCAAGCCACGCTCACGGCCCGCATCGTTGGTGGCGAATTCCGTCGTAAAGCGCTTGCCGTGCAGCTGCACGGCGGGCGCGCTCGCCTGGGGTGCGGCGAAAGCACCGGTGGCAAAGACCATAAGAAGAGGCGCGAGCAGTCGTTTCATTGTTGTGTGGGCTCGTTTCAGAGAGGTGTTGGCGAGTGTAGCGGCGCCTGTGTTTGTCATCGCAGTGAAAAAAATGTGCTCTTACCCCTTCCCAGGTCTGCGGATGGGCGCTATTATTCCGCTCCTGCCAACGAGACGCTCTTCGTTGGACGGTTTCCACCCCAACCCGACAGCAAAAAGTTCCACGCTGAAGGTGTTGACGGACCGGAAAAACGATGTAAGATGAGCGGCTCACTCGGAACGAAATGTTCCAACGCGACCTCGGCAACGAGTCGCAAGTGATTGAGATCTTTGACAGTGTGCGCAGG
>DASXND010000017.1:0-5931 GCA_036495265.1 Dyella sp. | reverse complement strand
GCATGGGCATCCTGCACCGTAGCGAGCGTTCGCTCGCGCCGCGCTCGCTGCGTTCGCTGGTGGCCAGCGACCTGCCGCAGTCGGGTTCCACCGATGCCATTATCCTCACCAAGACCAATGCGCGCTCGCATGCGCATCGTCCGGGCTACATGGACTATGTCGGCGTGCTCAAGTTTGGCCCGGATGGCAAGCCGGTGGCCGAGCAGCGCTTCCTCGGACTGTTCTCTTCCAACGCCTATATGGCGCGTCCGCAGGATGTGCCGCTGGTGCGCCAGAAGTTCGAATACGCGATGGAGCGCTCCGGCCTCAAGCGCGATTCGCATTCGGGCAAGGCGCTGCGCCATATCCTGGAAACGCTGCCTCGCGACGAGCTGTTCCAGAGCAGCGACGAAGAGCTCTACAACACCGCCATGGGCACGCTGGAGCTGCGCCAGCGCGCACGCACGCGCCTGTTCGTGCGCCGCGACCGCTACGGCCGCTTCGTCACCTGCATCGTCTATGTGCCGCGTGACCGCTTCAACACCACGGTGCGCGAACGCATCGAAGCCTTGCTGAAGGACGCCATGCGCGGCGAAAGCCTCGACTCGTCCGTGCTGATGGGCGAAGCGGCGCTGGTGCGCCTGCACGTGGTGGTGCGCCCGAAGATCGGCGACCAGGTGCATTACGACGTGGCCGAACTTGAGAAGGGTGTGGCCACCATCGTGCGCAACTGGCACGACGACGTGCGCGACGAACTGGTGAGCGCGTTGGGCGATCACGACGGCGTGGTGCTGGCCAATCGCTACGCCAAGGCCTTGCCCGCGGGCTACGTCGAAGACGTGGCGCCGGCGGCAGCGGCCGAGGATGTACGTCAGTTGTCCTTGCTCAAGGGCGATGATGCGGTGCGCATGTCCTTCTATCACCCGGCTGAACGTCCGGATGAGTTGCGCTTCAAGATCTATCGCAGCGGTGGTGACATTGCGCTGTCCGAAGTGCTGCCGCAGCTGGAGAACCTTGGCCTGCGCGTGCTCACCGAGCATCTGTACGACGTCAACGTCGACGGCTCGATGTTGTATATCCAGGATTTCGAGGTGCAGACCGCCGGCAGCCTGGCTTTCAGCGTGGAGCAGGTCGGTACGCTGTTCGAGGATGCGTTCGAACAGATCTGGCGCGGCAATGCCGAGAACGACGGTTTCAACCGCCTGGTGCTGGGCGGCAAGCTGAGCTGGCGCCAGGTCGCGATGCTGCGCGGCTATTGCAAATACCTGTTGCAGACGGGCGTGGCGTTCTCGCAGAGCTATATGGAAGACGCGTTCAACCGCTATCCGGCGATCGCCGGCCTGTTGGTGGAGCTGTTCCTGGCCAAATTCGATCCGCGCCGCGAAACGCTGTCGGCTGCTGAACTGACCAAGGCAGGCGCAGCGCTCGCCGGCGAAATGCAGGTGCTGATCCCGGAATCCGTGCGCACGCTCCATCCGGGTCTCATCGATGGCCTGGTAGGCGCGCTTTCCAAGCCGCGCGGCGAGCAGGTGGTGGTGGTGAAAGAGGCCATCGGCACGCTGCTTGAAACCGTGTCCAGCCTGGATGACGACCGCATCCTGCGCAGCTTCGTGACGTTGATGCGTTCGACCTTGCGTACCAGCTTCTTCCAGCAGTGGGAGGGTGCCTACCGCAGCTACATCAGCTACAAGTTCGATTCGCACGGCGTGCCGGAGCTGCCCAAGCCGGTGCCGTACCGCGAAATCTTTGTCTGCGCACCGCGCGTGGAAGGTATCCACCTGCGCTTCGGTGCGGTTGCCCGCGGCGGCCTGCGCTGGTCCGATCGCCGCGAAGATTTCCGCACCGAGGTGCTCGGCCTGGTCAAGGCACAGATGGTGAAGAACACCGTCATCGTGCCGGTCGGTTCGAAGGGCGGCTTCTACGTGAAGCGTGCGCCGGTGAACGGTGACCGCGATGCGCAGCTGGCCGAAGGTATCGCCTGCTACCGCATGTTCATCAACGGCCTGCTCGACATCACCGACAACCTGGTCGAAGGCAAGGTGGTGCCGCCGCACGAGGTGGTACGTCACGATGCGGACGACCCGTACCTGGTGGTGGCTGCCGACAAGGGCACGGCCACGTTCTCCGACATCGCCAACGCGATCTCGATCGAGCACGGCTTCTGGCTGGGCGACGCGTTCGCCTCGGGCGGTTCGAACGGTTACGACCACAAGGGCATGGGCATTACGGCCAAGGGCGCCTGGGAGTCGGTGAAGCGCCACTTCCGTGCGCTGGGCCGCAACACCCAGACCGAGGATTTCACCTGCGTCGGCATCGGTGACATGTCCGGCGACGTGTTCGGCAACGGCATGCTGCTGTCGCGGCATATCCGCCTGCTCGTCGCGTTCGATCATCGGCATATCTTCTTCGATCCGAATCCGGATACGGAGCGTTCGTTCGTCGAGCGCGAGCGCATGTTCAAACTGCCACGCTCGAGCTGGGACGACTACGACAAGTCGTTGATCTCGGCCGGTGGTGGCGTCTATGCGCGCAGCCTGAAATCGATTCCGGTGTCGCCGGAAGTGCGCGCGGCGCTTGGCCTCAAGGCCGACGTGACGCAGATGGCGCCGAACGAATTGCTCAGCGCCATCCTCAAGGCACCGGTGGACCTGCTGTGGAACGGCGGTATCGGCACCTATGTGAAAGCCAGCAGCGAAACGCACGCGGACGTGGGCGATCGCGCCAACAACGCCCTGCGTGTCAACGGCGGCGAGCTGCGCTGCAAGGTGGTGGGCGAGGGCGGCAACCTGGGCATGACCCAGAAGGGCCGCATCGAGGCTGCCCACCATGGCGTGTTGCTCAATACCGACTTCATCGACAACTCCGCCGGCGTGGACACCTCCGATCACGAGGTGAACATCAAGATCCTGCTGAACGATGCCGTGCAGCGTGGCGAGTTGACCGAGGACGCGCGCAACAAACAGCTGGCCGCGATGACGGACGAAGTCGGCGAGTTGGTGCTGTGGGACAACTACCGCCAGAACCAGGCCATCACCCTGATGGAGCACCAGTCGGTGCAACGCATCGGCTCGATGGCGCACTTCATCCGCATGCTGGAGAGCGAGGGCCTGCTCGACCGCCAGGTGGAGAACCTGCCGAGTGAGGCGGAGCTGATCGAGCGCAAGACGCGCGGCATCGGCATGACCCGCCCGGAGCTGGCGGTGCTGCTGTCGTACGACAAGCTCAAGCTGTACCAGCAGTTGCTGGATTCGGACGTGCCGGAAGATCCGTACCTGTCCAAGGAACTGGTGCGCTACTTCCCCGAGCCGTTGCACACCAAGTACGCCGAGCACATGCAGCGCCATCGCCTGAAGCGCGAGATCATCGCCACGGCAGTGACGAACTCGACGATCAACCGCATGGGCGCCACCTTCATGATGCGCATGCAGGAAGACACCGGGCAGGGTCCGGCGGCGATTTCCAAGGCCTACACGGCGGCACGCGAAATCCTCGGCGCACGCCCGTTGTGGTCGGAGATCGAGGCGCTGGACGGCAAGGTTGCCGAGAACACCCAGATCGATGCCATCCTGCAGATCTGGTCGCTACTGCGTCATATGACGCGCTGGCTGCTGAACCGTCCGGGCGGCACGCTGGACATCAACGCCAACGTCGAGCGCTACCAGAATGGCGTGTCGGCGCTGCATGCGGCGTTGCCGGCGGCACTCACCGAAACCGGCAAGGCGGATTTCGCCACCAGCCAGGAAAAGTGGGAAGGTCTCGGCCTGCCGGCGGAATTGGCCCTGCGCCTGGCACGCATCCCCGAGTTGCGCGCGATGCTGGATATCGTGGAGGTCGCGCAGCAGAGCGGCCAGCCGATCGACCAGGTGGCCAGCGTGTTCTACGAACTGGGTGAGTCGTTGGACCTGGAATGGTTGCGCAGCCAGATCGAGGCACTGCCGGTGGAAGGTCACTGGCATGCCCAGGCACGCGGTTCCCTGCTGGATGAGCTGAACCACCAGCATCGCGCCCTGGTTCTGCAGGTGCTGTCGATGACCGGCGGCGCCAAGGATGTCTCGCCGGTGCAGGCCTGGCTGCAGCGTGACGATGCCACGCTGAAGTACACGCGCAATATGCTGGCGGAGATCCTCACCCAGAACGCGGACTACCCGATCGCCTCGGTCGCAGTCCGTCGCCTGGCGCAGTTGGCGCAGGTGCCGGTTTAAGCACCCTGTGTAGGAGCGGCTTTAGCCGCGATGCCTTGACGTTGAGGCCATCGCGGCTGAAGCCGCTCCTACCCTTGCGCGTTTCATCCATCTAGGCTCAACTGAGGCCTTCGCCACCTGACTGATGTCCGGCCCTATGCGCTTTGCCTTTGTCGCCAGTGGTACCAACGTTGCCCAGCAGGCCCGGCGCAAGCTCACGGAGCGTTACGGCGATGCGGCTCCGGAGCAGGCCGATGTGATCATCGCGCTCGGTGGCGATGGCTTCATGCTGCGCACCCTGCATGCCTATCGCGCCTTGCCGGCGCCTGTCTATGGCATGAAGCTGGGCCGGGTCGGCTTTCTCATGAACAAGCATCGGATCGACGACCTGGAGGCGCGCATTGAGCGTGCCCACGCCGCCGTCCTGTATCCGCTGGAAATGCGCACCACCGATGCCGAAGGGCAGGTGCATCTCGCGTTGGCGTTCAACGAGGTGTCGCTGTTGCGCCAGAGCAACCAGGCCGCGCATCTGGAAGTGAAGCTCAACGACACCGTGAAGCTCACCACCCTGGTTTGCGACGGCATCCTGGTGTCCACGCCGGCCGGCTCGACGGCCTATAACCTGTCGGCGCACGGTCCGATCCTGCCGCTGGATGCCAATGTGCTGGCACTGACACCGATCAGCCCGTTCCGACCGCGTCGCTGGCGCGGCGCCATCCTGCCGCATCGCACCCTGGTCACCTTGCGCATCCTCGATCCGGGCAAGCGACCGGTCAGCGCCACCGCCGATTTCCACGAGGTGCGCGACGTTCGCGAGGTCGAGATCTGTCAGTCCACAGGGCAGGGTGTGCGCCTGCTGTTCGACCCGGAGCACAATCTGGAACAGCGTATTCTCGATGAGCAGTTCGCGCCGGATTGATCCGCGCGCCGCGTGCTAGATTGCCAAGGACGATCCATGATCGACCCAAGCCATGACAACGCCTTCCCTGCTAGACGCCCATGATCCTGCCTCCATCGGTGACAACCGGCTGGTAGTGGCGATTTCCTCGCGCGCCCTGTTCGACCTGGGTGACAGTCATGCGCTGTTCGAGCGCGATGGGCTGGACGCCTATCGTTCCTTCCAGATCGAGCATGAGAACGAAATCCTCAAGCCTGGCGTCGCGTTTCCGCTGGTGCAGAAACTGCTGGACCTCAACAAGCTTGCCGGTGATGTGCCGCCGGTCGAGGTGATCCTGCTGTCGCGCAACTCCGGCGACACTGGCCTGCGCATCTTCAACGCGATCCAGCATTACGGACTGGAGATCAGTCGCGCTGCGTTCACCAGCGGGGCGCCCACGTCGGACTATATCGCCCCGTTCAAGACCGACCTGTTCCTTTCCGCCAATGCCGAGGACGTCGGCCGTGCCCTAGCCGCCGGCGTGGCCGCTGCCACCATCCTGCCGTCCACGGCGCCGCCTCGCGCCAGCGAGCAGCTGCGTATTGCCTTCGATGGCGACGCCGTGATCTTTGGTGATGAAGGCGAGCGCGTCTCGCGCGAGGAAGGGCTGGAAGCGTTCCATCGCAGCGAACACGAACTGGCCGACCAGCCGCTGTCGGTAGGGCCGTTCCGCGGCTTCCTCACCGCGGTGCATCGCTTGCAGGCCGCGTTTCCCGCGGAGGATTCACCCATCCGCACCGCCTTGGTCACGGCGCGTTCCGCACCCGCCCACAAACGCGTGATTCTCACCCTGCGCCGCTGGGGTGTGCGTATCGACGAGGCACTGTTCCTCGG
>DASXND010000016.1:0-1668 GCA_036495265.1 Dyella sp. | reverse complement strand
AGCTTGGGGAAGCTGCTGGTGATGGCGAAATTGGCCAGCCACTGCGCCGAAGCCGCCACCGCGAGCGCAATGGCGCGAATGCGGTTGGGGAACATCTCGCCCAGCAACACCCACACCATCGGGCCCCAGCTCAGGCCGAAGAACACCACGTAGGCGTTGGCGGCGATCAGGGCGACGATATTCCAAGGTGCCGGCAGGCTCAGGCTGGCGCCGCTGCCGCTGGCCTGCGAGAAGCACCAGGCCATCAGGCCCAAGGTCAAGGCCATGCCGGCCGAGCCGATCACCAGCAGCGGCTTGCGGCCGATGCGGTCGACCAGGGCGATGGCCACCAAGGTCACCAGCACGTTTACCACCGAGGTGACGACGGTAATGGAGAACGAATCGGCCTCGCTGAAGCCGACCGAATGCCACAGGGTCGACGAGTAATAAAAGATCACGTTGATGCCCACGAACTGCTGGAACACCGAGAGCAGGATGCCGATCCACACCACTGGCAGCAGGCCGAAGCTCGAGCCGCGCAGATCGCGCAGCCTCGGACGATATTCGGCGTGCAGGCTCTCCTCGATATCTTTCACCTTGGCGTCGAGCGCGTGTTCGTTGGTCATGTTGAGTACCTGGCGCAGCACGCCACGCGCCTCATCCAGGCGACCCTTGGCCACCAGGTGGCGCGGCGATTCGGGCACGCCCAGCACCAGCGAGCCATAGATCAGCGCAGGTACGACGGCGACCAGGAACATCCAGCGCCATGCCGCCAGGCCCAGCCACAACGGCTGCGAAGCGCCGCCCGCAGAGCCGGCCAGCCATGCATCGCTAAGCAAGGCAGCGAAGATGCCCAGCACGATGGCCAGCTGTTGCAGCGAGCCGAGCCGGCCACGGACCTGGGCAGGCGAGATTTCTGCGATGTAGGTGGGTGCGATGACCGAAGCTATGCCCACGCCGATGCCGCCAACCACGCGCCACAAGACGAGGCTGCCTACGCCACCGACGAGTCCGGAGCCCACCGCACTCAGCGCCAGGAAGACTGCCGCCACCTGCATGCTGCGAACGCGGCCGAGGCGATCAGCCAAGGGACCGGCATACCAGGCACCCGCGGCCGAGCCGAGCAGGGCGCACGACACCGCGAAACCGATTTGACCCGCGCCCAGGCCAAAGTTGCCGCGCACGGCATCGACGGCGCCGTTGATCACCGCCGTATCGAAGCCAAAAAGGAAACCGCCCAGGGCGGCCGCTGCCGCAATCAGGACAACGCGCGCGGTGGCGTGTTGGCCCAGGTCATCCACTGCATTGCTCGTCGTGCTGCTCATCGCCTCTCCCCATGTGAGTCCGGCGATTCTGCGCTGGACGCCTTGGCAGAACGGAGTGAATACGTATGCACTAGTGGGCCGACGATATCGGGTTTTCGCAGCTATGGGAGCGAATGATGCAAGCGCGCAAACCCTTTCCGTGTCGTCATCCCAGCGAACGCTGGGATCCAGCGACTCTCGCCGTGCACGGCCGCCGCAGTGCAGCATGGTTCCTGGTAGACGCTGAGTGCGTCCGCGCTTGGCCCATCCCTGTCGCCGGAATGATGGGCGTTGCCTACTTCTCGGGGCCGTGGGTACTCACCACTGCGTGCGCTGAGGCAACAGCCCCTTCAATTCCGCCTCGGTGAGGTTGCGCCACTGGCCC
>DASXND010000015.1:0-5854 GCA_036495265.1 Dyella sp. | reverse complement strand
CATGGTGTTGTAGTAAAGCGGGTCCTGCGGGCGTTGCGTCAGCGCGCGCTGCATGACCCGAATGGCGTCCTTATGCTCACCGCGCAGGCTATGCACACCGGCCTTCATCCGCAGCACTTCGGGGTGGTCCGGATAAGCCGCCAGGGCAGCGGACAGATGCTGGTCGGCCTCGGCCACGCGCCCGGCGTCGAGCGCCTGCCCGGCGATCATCACATGTTGGGTGGCGGCTGGTCCGAGACCTTGTAGACGCGGATTCA
Source organism: Dyella sp. (assembly GCA_036495265.1). Lineage (GTDB taxonomy): Bacteria > Pseudomonadota > Gammaproteobacteria > Xanthomonadales > Rhodanobacteraceae > Dyella. The sequence continues at coordinate 5,597 of DASXND010000015.1, read as the reverse complement.
TCAAAACCCCTATCAGGATGTGGTTTCCGCAGCGCATCAAGATGCAGGCATCGCCATGCGTACGGCTTCTCCAAACGCGTCTATTATGCCCATACCCGCCGCGACGAGGCCGGCGGTCTTTCCATGGGGTAGTAACAGGGCATGGCGGTAGATCAGACGATGAATGGTGGGATCCAGGCAGGTGCCGCAGCCCTGCGCGAGATGGCGGTGAACGGCTTGCGGCAGGGTGATGCCGGGTTGGCGGAGCAATATTTCGCCCGCTTGCTCGACCTGGTTCCTGGCGATGTGGAGGCGCTGCAGTTCCTGGCCAGCCGCCATTTGGTGCGTGGGGACGCCGTGCGTGCCGTGGCGATGCTGCTTACCGCCGAACAGGCACGACCCGATGCCCCCGACACGCTGCATCAGCTGGGTGCGGCGCAGATGGCCGCGGGTGATCTGCAGGGCGCCGTGCGTAGCTTGCGACGCAGTCTGCAGCTGGCCCCGCAGATCTTCGTCGCGCGCTTGCGCCTGGGCATCGCGTTGGAGCAGCTGGGCGAGATGCATAACGCGCTACTGGCTTATTTCGGCGCCGTGAACGCCGCACAGACGCAAGGCCGCTGGTTGAATGACGCCACCACCGCGCCCGGCTTGCAGGGGGCGGTGAAACACGCGATTCAGTTCATCGACGCGGGGCGACGTCCGGTGTTCGACGCCGTACTGGAACCGCTGCGGCAGCGCTACGGACGGACCGAGCTGACGCGCGTGGAGCAATGCCTGGCCATCTATCTTGGCGAGCAGCCCGCGCCCTTGCCCGATCCGCGACAGAAGCCCAAGTTCCTGTATTTCCCTGGCGTGCCCAGTCAAGCGTATTACCCGACCACCCGCTTTCCGTGGCAAGCCGAGCTGGCGGCCGCCACCGCGTCTATCCGCGAGGAGCTGATGGCCGTGCTGACGGAGAATCAACCGTTGCAGCCGTTCCTGGGCGAGCGCTCGCCCGAGGAGCTCAAGGAGCATCTGCGTGCGTCCGGTAGCGAGGAGGCCGTGTGGGATGGCTACTTCTTCTATCGGCATGGCGAACGCTATGACGAGCAGTGCGCCCGCTGCCCCCGCACCTCAGGCCTGCTCGACTCGCTGCCGCTGGTGCGCATTCGCGACCATGCGCCAGAGGCCTTGTACTCGGTGCTGCGTCCGGGCACCCACATCCTTCCGCATCGTGGCGTTACCAATACGCGTCTCGTCACCCACCTGCCGTTGATCGTGCCGTCGGACTGCGCGATTCGCGTCGGTGGTGAGATCCACGAGTGGCAGGAAGGGCGCTGCGTCACCTTCGACGATACCTTCGAGCACGAGGCTTGGAACAACAGCAGCGAGACGCGCGTGGTGCTGATCCTGGACAGCTGGAACCCCGACCTCACGGAGGTCGAGCGCGTGGCCGTGACCGATCTGGTCGAGGTCATCGGCGACTTCAACCGGGCCAGCGAAGTACCCGTGCCCTCGGGCTGAACCCCCAGCCCTTTTTTTATCAACCCGTGCGCCTCTCTACTGCAGGAGCGCACCCTGTACGCGACCATCCGGCAGGATTGCCGGTTTGCACAGCGTCAGCTGCCCGCAGGGCGAGGGCCATGGATGGCCCGAGTGAAAATCCAACGGAGCGGTAACGCCGTGCTCGCGCACAGGGTGCGCTCCTACAACAGCGGCTCGCGACCACGCCAAACCAAGGCGTAAGCCAACGACCTTGAAAGAACAGGCGCCAAGAGCCTGTTTGAAATCCGTCGCGATGTCAGGACATGGTCGGATGAGGAAAAGTTACCCCGGCGATATCCGTCGTGATCAATTTGAATGCATTCGCCCGCTGCTGAAAATGCGTGAAAAGCCGCCAGCATGGGAATCAAAGCTGGCATCCTTGCGTGGATTCGATATCGCTTTGAGGAAGCATCCCGATGCACGCTCTGACCTTCGATCGCTTTGGTGCCGCCGATGTGCTGCATTGGTCGGAACAGCCCGATCCGGCGCCTGGCCCGGGGCAGGTGCGGGTGCGCATGCACAGCGTGGGGCTGAACTTCGCTGATGTGTATCGCCGCAACGGCAATTACCACCTCAGCGGTTCGGCACCGTGGACGCTCGGTTACGAGGGGGCTGGCGTGGTCGAAACGCCGGTGCCGGGCGACCAGGGGTTTCCCGCGGGGACGCGCGTGGGCTTTGCCGACATGCCCCATGCCAACGCCGAACTGGTCGTGGTCGATCGGGACCGCCTGATCGCGCTGCCCGACGATATCGATTTCGATATCGCCGCCGCCGTGCTGCTGCAGGGTCTTACCGCGCAGTACCTGGTGACCGACAGCTTCATGGTGCGGCCGGACGACGTAGCCGTCGTGCACGCCGCGGCCGGTGGCGTGGGCCTCTTGCTGGTACAGATGCTGAAGGCGCTCGGTGCGGTGGTGCTGGGCATCGCCTCCAGTGAGACCAAGCGTGACGCCGTGATCGCCGCCGGTGCCGACGTGGCGGTGGGCTACGACGCCTGGGTGACGGCGGCCAGGGAGCTGACCGGCGGTCATGGTGCGGATGTGGTCTACGACTCCGTCGGGCGCACGCTGGCCGATAGCCTGGCCGCGGCACGCATCGGCGGCACGGTCGTCTTCTACGGCATGGCGGCGGGTGATCCCGACCCGGTCGATCCGCGCTTGCTGATGGACCGCTCGCTCACGCTCACGGGCGGTGACTTGTGGAACGTGTTGACGGGTGCGGATAGTCGTCGTGAACGGGCTGCCGCGTTGTTTGAACAGATTCGGCGCGGTGCCCTCAAACCGCATGTTGCGGCTCGCTTTGCACTGCGCGACGGTGCCCGGGCGCATGCGTTTCTGGAGAGTCGCGCAGCCATCGGCAAGGTGCTGCTCACGCTCTGAGAGCCAACCCTTTCGAGGTCTTTGGTCAATCTCGGGCTGGCCCTGACGCGAACCTCAAAAGCGATCGGTGTCCTCGTCCTCACCGACCGGCAACACGTGATGAAACACGCCGTAGTCGATGTGGCTGACGCCGAGTTCGTCGTCATGAACAAGGTCGACATAGCGATGGTTCCAGCGCCAGTCACGATGGTTCCACTGGCGCCGAGCTAGCATCGATTGCGACGTGGTCTCGTCGATGCCTTCGATGGTCAGCAATAGCGTCGCCTCCGCCTCCGCTAGAGTTTCCGGCGTCATGCCGTGCAGTACGCTGCCTTCATCGATCACGTGCATCAGGCTCCAGCTCAGCGAAAATACCGGGTGGCTGTTCCGCACCAGTGTGAGGTCGTGAATGCGGCGCAGGCGAAAGCCTTCGGGCGAGATTTCACGCAGCAGTAGATGCAGTTGGGCAGAGGCTTCGGCAATCACATTCTGACGTGCGTTGGCGGCGCGGACCATCAAGGTGGGCTTGCCGTGGATGCGACGCACAATGGGATAGTCGGCGAAGATCATCTTCGCGCGCGGACGCGAGAACCGCGCAAAGACCATGCCGGTGACCAGGGCGATGCTGAGCATCCCGGTGAAGATCTCCACCGTGGCCACCAGATGTCCGTAGAACGTCTGCGGGTGCATGTCGCCGTAACCGACCGTGGCCAGCGTCTCCACACTGAAGAAGAACGCGCCACCGAAGTTGCGCGGAAACTGGTTGGCGATGGCGTTATCACCAAGCTCGTAGAAAGCGGCGAACAGCACGTTCAGCAGGACGAAGATCGTGGCGGCCAGGCCGAAGAAGACCGGCCAGCGGATGAGCAGGGCGAAATGGTAGATGTCGTCCCAGAAATGTTGCGTCAGCCCCTCGCTGACGAACTGACGACCACCGATTTGGACCGTGCGCGGGCGACGAGGAAACAGCTGCAGCAGCTTGCGTCTCATGGTGCGACACCATCCACTCAGGTTAAGCAACGCGCCTGGATGTGCGCGGGAGGTCGCCATTCTAGCGTGGCGAGGGTGGGTTACGAGGTGCGCTTGGCGAGCAGATCGCGCCAGGTGAGGTGCAGGCGCAGGTCGAGTTCCTGCTGGTGGTAGTCCGGCTGCATGTACTCGCACAACTGGTAGAACGACTTGTTGTGCTCGGGCTCCTTCAGGTGTGCCAGCTCGTGCACCACGATCATCTGCAGGAACTCCGGCGCCGCCTCTCGAAACAGCGAGGCGATACGGATCTCCTTGCGCGCCTTCAGGCGTCCGCCATGGATGTGCGAGATGGCCGTATGCAGGCCCAGCGCGCGCTGGATCACGTCCAGCTTGCTGTCATACCAGACCCGATCGATAGCGGGAGAGTTGCGCATGTGTTCCTGGCGCAGCACATTCGTATAGGCGTAGAGGGCCTTGTCGCTCTGGATATCATGGCGGCCCGGATGGCGGCGCTGCAGATAGTCGCCAAGCTCGTCGCGCTCAATCAGCTGCCGTACCTTGTCCAGCAACGCTGGTGGATAGCCGCCGAGATACTTGAGCGTTGTCATGCATCCGGCTGCTCGGTCGGCGCATCGTCAAAACCGGTATAGCCTTCCGGAAACACCGGCGTACCGTCGCCTTCCAGCGACAGGACCGCCGCCAGCGCCCTCGCTGCGGCCAGCTCGGCTTGCTCTTCCTGGCGGAAGCTGCGGTTCTCGCATACGGCGTAATACACCGGGTAGCCATGGCGTCCGAGCGGTGTGACGACGATGCAGGCAGTAAAGCGGGAACCTTCGGCGACCGCCGTAGAACGGACCACAAAGTCGTCGAAAAGGCGTTCAGTCATGGTAGTCGTCCGGAGGGCAGGGGCGTTAGTGTACCTCGCGCGCCGCAGCTAGCCGGCTGTGCCACCATGCGCGCCATGCCTGAGCGTACGCCCCGCCTCGTCCTCGACACCAATGTTGCGCTTGACCTGTTCGTGTTCCGCGACACCGGCTGCGCCCGCCTGTGGTCGGCGTTGCAGGCGGGCACGGTAAAGGCCGTGGTGGACGATGCCTGCCACGCCGAATGGCTGGCCGTGCTTGGCTACCCGGCGCTGGCGCTACCGGACGAGGTCCAGCGCGAGGCCAGTGCGACGTTCGACCAGTGGATACAGCGCTTGCCCGCGTCGAGCTTGCCGCTGCGCAGAGAGCTGGGACTTCCGCGCTGTGCCGATCCGGATGACCAGAAATTCCTGGAGCTCGCGCTGGCGGCCGATGCACGCTGGCTGCTGAGCAAGGACAAGGCCGTGCTGCAGCTGGCCCGGCGCATCGCGCGCGAGGGATGGTTCGAGATACTGACGCCATCGGCCTGGGTGCCACCGGTCACGTGAGTGTGCGATTCACGCCGGTTTGATCGCACAACCGCGATCCTCGTCGACGATGTGTTCACGCGAAGGAATCAGGCAATGAAAGCGATGCTATGTGGCTTGGCTGCGATCGTGCTGGCCGGTTGCGGTACGGCAACGACCCATGACACCGCGATCCGCAACGCCGTGAGCGATCGACTATTCCTCTACCAGGCACCCAGCGACGGTGATGCCACCTTGCTGGTGGTCCGCGACAACGGTCTGTTTGGTGGCGGTTGTTCCAGCCAGATCTTCATCGACGACAAACAGGCGGCGCAGCTGGAAATCGGCGAGCAGGCGGCGTTCCGCCTGCCCAGTGGCACGCATGCGATTTCGCTGCA
>DASXND010000014.1:0-1832 GCA_036495265.1 Dyella sp. | reverse complement strand
AGCGAGGCGATATTGACGCCGGAGTTGCCGATCTTGCCGTAGATGTCCGGACGCGGCGCCGGGTCTTCGCCATACAGCGTGACCGAGTCGAACGCGGTGGACAGACGCGTGGCCGCACCGCCCTGGCTCAGGTAATGGAAGCGGCGATTGGTGCGCTCGGGCGTGCCCTCGCCCGCGAACATGCGGGTGGGATCTTCGCCGGTGCGGCGGTACGGATACACGCCACCGGTGTACGGGTAGTGGCCCGGCAGGTTCTCGCGCATCAGGAAGCGCAGCAGGTCGCCCCAATCCTTGGTCCTGGGCGGCGACACCTTCGGGATCTTCTGGTGGCTCAGCGATTCGCGGTAGTTGTCCACGCGAATCACCTTGTCACGCACCTTGTATTCGTTGAACTCGTCGGTCACCGACTTGTAACGCGCGGGCCACTCGTGCAACAGGTGAATGGCTTCGTGGCTGAGTTCTTTCAGGGCTTCGTTGTAGCGCTGACGCAACGTGAGCAGGGTGCGATCGGCGCCCTCCTCGTGCAGTACGGCGGATTCGTAGCGAGCCAGCGCACGAGGCAACTTATCGTCGCCCAGATCCTTCAGCGATTCGTAGTAGTGCTGCGCCTTGCTGGCGAACTCGGCCTCATCCTCGATTTCCTTGTTGATGCCGCGGCCCTGCTCGGCGATCTCGGCGAGGTAGCGCACGCGGCTGCCGGGAATCAGTACGGTGGCGCGCGGTTCCTTCAAGGTGGTGTCGAGGTCGGGCGTCCACTTCTCGGCCGGCAGGCTGAGCTTCTCGCGCAGCAGGCGGCACAGGTTGGCGAACATCCAGGTAACGCCCGGGTCGTTGAACTGGCTGGCAATGGTGGGAAACACCGGCACTTGCTCATCGGTGAGCGAGAACGCGGTGCGGTTGCGCTTCCACTGCTTGCGCACGTCGCGCAGCGCGTCTTCTGCACCGCGCTTATCGAACTTGTTGAGCACGATCAGTTCGGCGAAGTCGAGCATGTCGATCTTCTCGAGCTGACTGGCGGCGCCGTAATCGCTGGTCATCACATAGGTGGGGAAATCCACCAAGTCGACGATTTCAGAATCGCTCTGGCCGATGCCGGCGGTTTCCACGATGACGAGGTCGTAGGGCTGCGCCTTGAGGAAATCGATGCAGTCATGCAACACCGCGCTGGTGGCGGCATGCTGGCGGCGCGTGGCCATCGAGCGCATATAGACGCGATGGCTGCGCAGCGAATTCATGCGGATGCGATCGCCCAGCAAGGCGCCGCCGCTACGGCGACGCGTCGGGTCCACCGCCAGCACGGCGATGCGCATCTGCGGGAACGCATGCAGGAAACGCAACAGCAGTTCGTCCACCACCGACGACTTGCCTGCGCCACCGGTACCGGTCACGCCGAGTACCGGCGTCTGCTTGCCGGCCATTTTCCACTGCTTGCGCAGGTGCTCCAGCTCCGCTTCCGGCAGTTCGCTTTCCTCGATCGCGGAAAGCATATGGCCAATCGAGATCTCGTCGTCGATATCGACCAGCGGCACCACCGTGGTCCCCTGTTCCAGTTTGGTGCGCTGGGTCGCAGCCGCGCGCGTGCGCTGCATGACGTCTTCGATCATCTCGACGAGGCCGAGCTTCATGCCGTCGTTCGGGTGGTAGATGCGCTCCACGCCGTAGGCCTGCAGCTCGCGGATTTCTTCCGGCGTGATGGTGCCGCCGCCACCACCGAACACGCGGATGTGCGCGGCGCCGTGCTCCTTCAACATGTCGACCATGTACTTGAAGTACTCGACATGGCCGCCCTGGTAGGACGACAGCGCGATGGCATCGGCGTCTTCCTGCAGCGC
>DASXND010000013.1:0-2663 GCA_036495265.1 Dyella sp. | reverse complement strand
ATGCACGCGGTTGTAGCCCACCTTGAGGGTGGCAATGCCGCTGGCCGCTTTCTCGCGTTCTTCCAGTTCGACCAGGTACTGGTCGGCGTTCGTTGCGAGGCGACGCAGTTCATCCAGCTCAGCATCGTAGTCGTCGGCGATCACGCCACCATCGCGCTGGAGCACCGGCGGTTGGGCGACCACCGCCTGAGCGAGCAGGGCGGCGGTGTCTGCATGGTCGCCGATGCGTGCGACCAGCGCATGCAACAAGGGGCTGTCGAGGGACGCGATGATGGCGCGCAGCGACGGGGCCGCGGCCAAGCCGTCGCGTAGGGTGGACAGGTCGCGCGGGCGCGCCGAGCGCAAGGCGACGCGGGCGAGGATACGCTCCAGGTCGCCAATGCCACGCAGCTGCTCGCGCAAGGTTTCGAATTGACGACTGTCGATTAGCGTGCCGATGGCTTGATGGCGACTGCGCAGCAAATCGCGCGAGCGCAGCGGCCGGTTGAGCCAGCGGCGCAGCAGGCGCGCACCCATCGGCGTCACCGTTTCGTCCAGGATGCCGAGCATGGTGTGTTCGGTGCGGCCGCTGGGATGGGTATCGAGTTCGAGATTGCGACGGGTGGCGGCATCGAGCGCAATGGTGTCGCCCGCGCTTTCCACGGCCATGCCGGACAGATGCGGTAGCGCGCTCTTCTGGGTTTCCTCGACATAGCCGAGCAGACAGCCCGCTGCAGCGACTGCCAGCGGCAGGCGGTCCACACCGAAGCCGCCGAGGTCGCGCGTGCCGAAGAAGCGGTTGAGTTCGCGGCCTGCGGCGTCGACGTCGAAATGCCACGGCTGGCGCTTACGCAGGCCGGGGAGGCTGCTGACGAACTTGGGCCACGCCACGTCTTCGCCTACCAACGTTTCCGCCGGTTGCAGGCGTGCCAGTTCGGCAGCCAACGCTTCGGCGCTGGGCACTTCGCTGAGCAGGAAACGGCCGCTGCTCAAATCGACCCAGGCCAGTCCATAAGCGCCATGGGCACCCGCGGCGATGGCCATCAACAGGTTGTCGCGGCGCTCCTCCAGCAAGGCGGCATCGGTCACGGTGCCCGGCGTGACGATGCGCACCACCTTGCGTTCTACCGGACCCTTCGAGGTGGCGGGATCGCCGATCTGCTCGCAGATGGCCACGGACTCGCCCAGGCGCACCAGCCTGGCCAGATAGTTCTCGGCCGCGTGATACGGCACGCCCGCCATCGGTATCGGCTGGCCCGCCGACTGGCCGCGCTGGGTCAGCGTGATGTCCAGCAGCCGCGCGGCCTTGCGCGCGTCGTCATAGAACAGCTCGTAAAAATCGCCCATGCGGAAAAACAGCAGCACATCCGGGTGCGCCGCCTTGGCGGCCAGGTACTGGCGCATGAAGGGAGTATGTTCGGGGGTTGCCATGCTTCCGGATTTAGCGTCGTTGCTCAACTTCATCAATCTAACTCGTTGAATATGTTGTTTTTAGAAGTGATGGCGGCGTGCCTCGTCTGTCCAGATGCGTCCACTGTCGTCCAGTCCCGTACGGCCCGCTAGTGTAGTTTTTAGTGTAGTTTTCTGTAGAATCGAACACACACTGTCGAAAAGTGGGGGGTTCGAACATGTCAGGAAAAACTACACTAGTTCGCGGGCCAGGCGGACGCAGCAATCTGCACGGCAAAGCGCTCACCGCCAAGGTGCTGAGCGCCCTGGTACCGGGTGATGAGTGCAGCGACCCCGACCATCCGGGCCTGCGGTGCCGGTGCGTGGAGGGCAGCCCGCCCCAGCGGGTGTTCTTCTACCGCTACCGCAACGCCGAGGGCTCCTTGCGCCAGGTCAAGATCGGTGTGCTCGGTGCGATGACGCTGGTGGAGATCCGCAGCCAGTGGCAGACCCTGCAGGCCAGGGTGCGCAGTGGCGGCGACCCGCGCGAGGAAGCCAAGACCGAACGAGCGCAGGTCACCGGCGAGCGCGTCGCCAAGAAGCAGGCGGAGCAGGCCAAGGTGCTGACCGTCGGCAAGGTCGTCGAGCGTTACCTGGACGAGCGTATCGATCGCATGCGCAAGCCCAAGGGCGCGGCCGAAACCCGGCGCATCCTCAACCAGTTGGTGAACCTGCAGACGTGGGCCGAGAAGCAGCGACACGCACCCCGCGGGCGCAAGCGGTCCAGGTTGCCCAAGGCGGTGCGCGATGTGGCCCAGCTGCCCGCCGCAGAGTTCACACGCATCATGGCGCATGACCTGCTGGCGGCATTCGGCGAGACGGCGCCGCGCTCGGGCGCGGTGGCGCGTGCCGAGCTGCGCGGCGCGTGGCGCTACGGTATCGAGATCGGCCTGCTGCCCGGCCCCAGTCCATTGGAGAAAGTGCCCGGTGCCCGAAAGGATACGTTCGGGGCTGTCGTGGTCGAGCGCACATCGCGAGCCCGGTTCCTCAGTCGCGAGGAAGCCGGCCAGTTGCTGCGCTGGATGGCGGAGCCCGGCACGTATAGCCGCACCGTGCGCGACGTGCTGGAGATCGTTCTACGTACCGGCATGCGCTCGGGCGAGGTGTGCGCCATCCATAGCCGCGAGCTGTCGTGGCGTGAGGGGGTGCTGTGGCTCGACATCCCAGCCGATCGCATGAAGAGCGCCCGCGCTCACTCGGTGCCCCTGGTGGGCCGGGTGCAAGAGATCGTTGCG
>DASXND010000012.1:0-5233 GCA_036495265.1 Dyella sp. | reverse complement strand
CCCGATGGCCTTGTTCGGCTGCGGCAATGGCGATCCGCCGCCGAAGCCGGTAGACGACGTCGTCTATCAAAGGATGAAACTTGCGCCGAGCAATCCGCTGGTAACGCCGGCACCAGCCGCCACGCAGGCATCAGCGGTGGTCGCAACGGCCAAGCTGGACAATAGTGCTCAGTGCGCCGCGGCGCGGGTGGGTGGCGGACCGCTGCCGCCAGGGTGCGAGGTTGATCCGCCGGTGGTGAATCCGGTGCCGGCGCGGGCGGGTAGCACCTGGGTGCCGGCGAGCGACCAGTTTCACTGACGACGGCCACCCGACACCGTTGCCCCGTAGGTAAATTTACGCGGCGACTCCTGCGAAGTTTTGCGCTACCGGCTGGTATCTACGGGGCTCATGCTCGTGCGTATCGCAATGGCAACCAGCCGTGAGGTGCAGCATGCGCGCGAAGCCTTGGCCCGGCCTGATGTTCGCGCTCGCCTTGCTGGCGGGCATTCCTGTGCTCGCGCAACAAGGCGGCACGACGGCCGCAGCTCAGGGCAACGCGGACTTTCGCGCCTGGCCACATACCTTCGATGTCGATGGCGTGCACATGGTGCTGCACCACCCGCAGCTCGACAGCTGGGTGGGCAGCCAGCTCAAGGGGCGCATCGCCGTCGCGGTGAAGACAGGCACGCAGGTCGGCAGCGACGGCAAGTCGCGTGACGTCATGACATATGGCGTGGCCTGGGTCACCGCGCGTACCGAAACGGACAAGGTGCTGCGCCAGGTGACGCTTTCCCAGGTCACCGTGGACAAGGTGTCGTTTCCCGCCGATACCGCGCAACAGTCACGCTACCTCGACGTATTGCGGCGCATCGCCGCGCGCAGCCACCAAGTGGCCAATCTGGACACGCTGGAGGCCTCGTTGGCGATCAGCCGGCAGGAGAACGACATCAAGAACGAGTCGGTGCGCAACGATCCGCCGCAAATCATCTTCTCGTTCAAGCCGGCGCTGCTGGTGCTGATCGATGGCAAGCCCGCCAGCAAGCCCTCGGGCGTGGCCGGCGTCAATCGCATCCTCAACACGCGCTCGCTGATACTCCAGCAAGGTCAGCAGTACTACCTCACGTTCGCCGGCAGGTGGGTGTCGTCGGCGTCGCTGGATGGTCCGTGGACGGCTGTCAAGACTCCGCCGTCCGCGGTGTCGAAGGCGGCGCAGTCGGCCGTGCTCGCCAAGCGGGTGGACACGCTCGAGCATCCTTCGGACGCGCTCAAGCAGGCGCTTGATTCCAGTCAACTACCCGAGATCTTGGTGCGCGCGCAGCCGTCGGAATTGATCATGGTGGATGGGGAGCCTCAGTTCGCCGCGATCCCGGGTACGCAGCTCGCCTACGTCGCCAATACCGCGGCCGATGTGTTCGTGGACCAGGCGCATGGCCTTACGTGGTACGTGCTGATCTCCGGCCGCTGGTTTACCGCCGAGTCGACCAATGGGCCATGGCGCTATGTGGCGGGCGAGTCGTTGCCGGGCGATTTCGCCAACATCCCCTCGGATAGCCCAAAGAGCGCCGTGCTCGCCTCGATCCCGGGCACGCCCGAGGCGCGCGAGTCGCTCATCGCCAACAGCATTCCTCAGACCGCGACGGTGGACAGCCACACGGCCGTGCTTCGCCTGAGCTATGACGGCGCGCCGCAGTTCCGTCCGATCGAAGGCACGACGCTGTCCTACGCGTGGAACACCGAGGTTCCGGTGATCCGCGTAGATGCCACTGCTTACTACGCGGTGCAGAACGGCGTGTGGTTCACGGCGAATCATCCCAACGGACCGTGGTCAGTCGCGCTGGAAGTGCCGCCGGTGATCTATTCCATTCCGCCCAGCTCGCCGCTGCACTACGTCACCTATGTGTACGTGTATGGCCACGAGGGCAACCAGGTCTACGTGGGCTATTCGCCGGGCTACTACGGCACCGTCGTGAGTGATGGGGTGGTGATGTACGGCACCGGGTACGCGTGTGATCCGTGGGTGGGCTATGACATCTGGTACGGCTGCCCGGCCACCTATGGATTCGGCGTTTCGTTCGGGTGGACGCCATGGGCGGGTTGGGGCTATGGCTACGCCTGGGGATGGGGTTGGGCGCCGGCATGGTACGGGCCATGGTGGGGGCCCTGGGGATACTGGGGTTACTACCCGGGCTACTACCCCGGGTACTGGGGCGGCGCCATCGCGGCGGCCAATGTCTACGGGCGCTGGGGCAATGCGGTGGTCTCCGGCCAGGTCGCCGGCTGGGCCAATCCGTGGACCGGCAACATAGGCCGGGCCGGGCGCGGCGGCTACTACAACGAGGCGACGGGTGGTCGCGGCGTGGGCTATGCCGGACGCAACACCAATATCTACACGGGCACGACGACGGCCGCCGCAGGTGGCATCCGCTACAACCCGCAGACGGGGCGCGTGGTTGCCGGACAGGGTGGCGCTGCGGTCAATCCGTACACCGGCAACGCGGTGGCGGGTGGACAGCGCACCGTGGCAAACACCGACACCGGCCGTGTCACCCAGCAGGCAGGCGTCGCCGGTCGTACCGACCAAGGGGCCGGCGCGGCGGGCGCATTCAATTCGCAGGGCGCTGCGGGTGACGCACGCGGTGCCGGCTACGTGCGCTACGACAAGGCGACCGGCGAGGTCAGTCGCGGCGGCGTGGTGGATATCAACGATCAGGTCTACGCCGGCAAGGACGGCAGCGTCTACCGCTACGACAAGGAGCAGGGCTGGCAGAAAGTCGACAGCAAAGGTGAGTTCAATCGCGTGAATGGGCCAGACAGCGCCGACACGAATCGCGATCGCATGGCGCGCGATCGCAGCGCCGACAGCACCCAGCCGGGACAGCAACGTTCGCAAGGCCAGCAGTTCGACCGTAGCAACTACAACAAACAGTACCAGGGCAAGATGGGTGGATCCCGCCCGTCGAGGGGCGGTGGTAGCTTCGGCGGTGGGCGTATGGGTGGCGGCCGGGGCCGGCGTTAGGCTGGCAACCCGCCGCAGCGCCGCCTGCGATCAACGCAGGATGCCGTCCGCCTTCAGCTTCGGAATCAGCGTTTGCGCCAGCTGCGTGGAGGTCTTGGGAATGTCGTTGGTGGCCACGTTCTCGGTGGTCACGGACCAGATCAGTTTTTCGCTGCGCGCGTCCCACACGCTGGTTTCCAGCGTGATCACTTCATACTGCTGGATGTCGGGCGTGGATGCCCAAGCGCCGCCGTACCAGCCGTAGAAGCCGCCGTAGTACGGGCCGCTCGGCGTCACGTTGATCTTCTGCTCGACACGCTGCACGCGCGTGACCAGCACCGCCTGCGCTCCGCTGCCCTTGACCAGGTCGTGTAGCCGCACGGAGCCGCCACTGCCAGGCGGTATCTGGGTATAACTGGCTGAAGCCTGCACGCCGGCAGCCTGCAGCTGTTGCGCGAAGGTGTCCTCGAAGATGCGCCGCATGACATCGCTGCGCGAGATGCCGACGACCACGACGCTGGATGCCGGCGGGCCGGCCCAGGACGGATCGCGCCATTGATTGGTGATGCTGACGGTCGAGCACGCGCCAAGCACCAAGGCCATGACGATGAGCGGGAGACGCAGCAGTTTCATGACGTCGACTCCTAGGTGAAAGACCCGGGCGGGCAAGGCGCATTGTGCGAGGCGGATCGTGGATGCCACGCGATGGCCGCGCACCAGCTTGTCCCACCCTGCGGGGCTTGTCGATCGAAGTTCCACGGTGCCTGAGGCAGTAAAACTACCAAACAGCCAAGAGCCTGCTCCGAGTAGATTCCCGGAACAGGTTGTTGGCTTTATGGTTAGGGCCGCAGCAGCAGACCGAGCCAGTTCAATCGACGCATGGCCCATCCTGCGAACGGGCCATGCCGCCGTCACAGCATGCGCAGCAGTTCTTTCATCAACGGCAGTCGACGCACGCGCACTGCGCTCACGCGGAACACGGCGTTGGCCAGGGCGGGTGCCGCCGTGGGCATGGCCAGGAAGCTGGCGCCCGTTGGCTCGCCCTCACCAGGTACCAGGATCACTTCCGTGGTGTCGGGCAGCTGCGCCATGCTGGCGAGTGGGTAGTCCTTCCAGTTGCGCTGCTGGACCTGGCTGTCCTTGTAGGTCACCGCGAGATTGAGCGCGGTGGACAACGCATCGAGCGTGGCACCGGCCACCTGGCCTTCGAGACCCTTGGGGTTGACCACGCGGCCAACATCGACCGCGCAGACGGCACGCTCGATGTTGAGGCGATCACCTTGCAGGGATGCCTCGACGGCATGCGCGACATACGCGCCGTCGACGTACCAGCAGGCGATACCCAAACCGTTGACCGTGCGCAGCCAGTTCTTCCATTCGATGCGATCGGCCACCAGCTTCAGCACATTGATCAGACGACCGGTGTCGAGCGTCTGTCCTTCACCCAGCTGAATCTGGCGCGGTTCGCCGAGCAGGCGCAGGCGCGTGACGAGCGGATCTTCCTTCAGGCTGTGCGCAATCTCGTCGACGAAGCTTTCGACCGCGAACGCGTTGCTCAGGTGTGGCATGCCACGAGCCAGGCCACGCGGCATGGCCGAGGGCAGGGAGTACCAGTCGCTGCGCAGGTTGGGCACGAGTCCGGCAGGTAGCTGATGGGCATCCACTTCGGACGTCCAAAAGCGATTGTCGGGTACGCCGCGCTGCGCCAGCGCGGAAGCACTTGCCATGCGCTGGTTCCAGCTGACGACCTGGCGCTTGCCGTCGAGCGTGGCGTTGAGCTTGTGCACGCAGGCGGAGCGATAGAAGTCCTGGGTCATGTCCTCCTCGCGCGTCCACATCAGCTTGACCGGCTTTTCCGCCGCCTTCGCGAGCATGACCGCTTCGGCGACGTAGTCGTGATCAAAGCGGCGGCCGTAACCACCGCCGACGCGCGGCACGCTGATCTGGATCTGCGCGGGCGAGAGGCCGGTGAGCCGCTGCACGACGCGCCAAGCGTCCTGCGGGGACTGGGTCGGCACCACCAAGGTGGCACTGTCCTTGTCGATGTGCGCCACGCAGTTCATCGGCTCGGCGGTGGCATGGGCCAGCCACGGCTGCACATAGGTCGCTTCGACGCGGTGGGCGGCCTTCTTGCTGGCAGTGTCGACGTCGCCATCGTTGCGCACGCGCGTGGTGGGCGCCGCGTCCTTGTTGTTGACGAGGTCGGCGGCCTGCTGCTCGAACCAGGCACTGCTTTCGCTCTGGCTGCCGGGCTTCCA
>DASXND010000011.1:0-2682 GCA_036495265.1 Dyella sp. | reverse complement strand
GGCGACATCATCGCTATCTCGGGCATCTCCGAGCTGACCATTTCGGACACCATCACCTCACTGGACACGCCGGAAGCGCTGCCGCCGCTGACCGTTGACGAGCCGATGATCAGCATGACCTTCCAGGTCAACAACTCGCCGTTCGTCGGCAGCAAGGACCTGTCGGGTGGCAAGTTCCTGACCAGCCGCCAGCTGCGCGAGCGCCTCGAGCGCGAGACGGTGCACAACGTCGCCCTGCGCGTGGAAGACGGCTCCGACGCCGACAAGTTCCTGGTCTCGGGCCGTGGCGAACTGCATCTGTCGGTGCTGATCGAAAACATGCGTCGCGAAGGCTACGAGCTCGCCGTGTCGCGTCCTGAAGTGATCATCAAGGAAATCGACGGCCAGAAGATGGAGCCGATCGAACAGCTGGTGGTCGACCTCGAGGAAACCCATCAGGGTCCAGTGATGGAGCGCCTGGGCATCCGCAAGGGCCAGCTCAAGAACATGGAGCCGGACGGCAAGGGCCGCGTACGCCTTGAGTACATGATTCCGGCGCGTGGCCTGATTGGCTTCCAGAACCAGTTCAAGACCCTGACCCAGGGTTCGGGCCTGCTGTTCCACGTGTTCGACCATTACGGTCCGATGGAAGTCGGCGCGATCGCCAAGCGCCTCAACGGCGTCATGATCGCCAATGCGGGCGGCACCACCCCTGCCTACTCGCTTGGGCCGCTGCAGGACCGTGGCAAGCTGTTCGCTGCCGAGGGTGACTCGATTTACGAAGGCCAGCTGATCGGCATCCACGCCAAGGACAACGACCTTACCGTCAATGCCATCAAGCCGAAGCCGCTGACCAATATGCGCGCCTCCGGCAAGGACGATGCGATTCAGCTCACCCCGGCGACCAAGTTCTCGCTGGAGCAGGCGCTGGACTTCATCGACGACGACGAGCTGGTCGAAGTCACCCCGAAGGAAATCCGCATGCGCAAGAAGCATCTCACCGAGAACGATCGCAAGCGCGCTTCGCGCGGTTGATTGACCTCTCGTGAGGTACAAAAAACGCCCGGCTTGCCGGGCGTTTTTTTGTTGGCGACCTCATACTCACGACGCGCCAAATGAAAAACACCAGCCAGCATGCTGATGTTGCAATTCACCCCTCAATCGGTGACCGTTGCAAGGTATAGCAAGCCAATAGTCACCCAGTCTCGCGAGTGAGCGAATGCGCTGAACCAGGCGAGCGACGATCATCAAATGGATATAGGGATCATGACTGATTTGATACGGGCGCATGACGCGCAGGCATACCGCGAGTTTTGCGCGCTCTTCGAGCGCTACGGCGGTACGCCGGTCGACTACCTTTCAGATCACTACCAGCGCTTTGCAACCACGCTCAATGAATTCCAATCGACGTGGGAGCATGACGGTCGTCGCGTCCTGGACATCGGCGCGCATTGGCTGCACCAGTCCGTCATGTGGCGAATGGCCGGCTTTGACGTCAGCGCGGTGGATCTGCCGGGCACGTTCCAAGCCGAAAACGTGAAGAATATAGCCCAGGCCCTGGGCATCCCGCTGATCCCGTGCGCCGATCTTGAACGTGCCGACGAACTGGCCGCGTTACCCGACAATTCTGCGGACATCGTTTTGTTCACGGAAATTATCGAGCACATCACCTTCAATCCGATCGCGTTCTGGCGTCAGGTGCATCGCATCCTGGCGCCAGGTGGACGGATTGTCGTGACGACACCCAACTACTACTCATGGAAAGGGCGTGCATGGCAATTCATGCGCTATCTCAGGGGGATGGGAGGCGGGATTTCGGTCGGGGAAATTCTTCACACGCACACCTACGCGCATCACTGGCGCGAATACAGCCGACGAGAAGTGTTGGAGTACTTTCGGCTACTGTCGCCGGACTTCGTGCCAGTGAAAGCGCGGCTCATGCCGACCTACATGCGATCGGCGGTTCGCTGGAAAAACGTGGCACAACGGACGCTGGACCTGATGCCACTGCTGCGTCCGAATTTGCACATCGAAATCGCGCTGCCCAGCAAGAACCACGGGATTGTTGTTACGGCCTCCTGGTAACCCGCTCGAAAGCGCAAATCGCAGCTTCCACAGCGACATCGGTGAAAGCGGGGCTATCCTCGTAACAGTGGCAAGTCGCCACATGCCAGCCTCTTTCATGGGCCGCGTCGCCTTCGTGAGCTAGCGTTCGCCCCTCTGCCCCTCTGCCCCTATCGACCCTCATCTCGAACCATGCGATTAGCACGTATCCAAGCCATGGCGTACCTGATGCTCGCCTCACTGGCCCTTCATGCTGATGAGGCGCGCCTGTGGGTGCCGCAATGGCTCGGCGCGCAATACACCTTTGTCGACCAGCACCAGGATTCGCTGCACTCGCCCTACGCCGGCAACCTCAGCCTGCGCCCTCAGGGCGACACCGAGCGCTCCCACACTTTTGGTGCCTATTTCGGCGTGGCCCTGCCCGGACACTTGCAGTTCTATGCGGACGTGGAGATGTTCAAGGGTGAAGGTGTATCCGGCGCCACCGGTCTGGGCGGCCTCACCAATGGCGATGTGATCCGCTCGGGCACGGCCGGACTCGGCAAGGGACCGTATCTCGCGCGCGCCTTCCTGCGCTGGAGCCTGCCGCTGGGCGAGGACAGCGTCGATGTCGAACGCAGCCAGGACCATTTGCCGGGC
>DASXND010000010.1:0-6147 GCA_036495265.1 Dyella sp. | reverse complement strand
TGGTGCACTGGACGCCGATCGGCCACGTCATCGATCGTCCGTCGGAGCTCAATTTCGACGGCTTGAGCATGTCGCGTGGCGTGTTCGCGCCGAACATCGCCTATCACGACGGCACCTTCTACGTGGCCAATACCGCGGTCGACAGCGGTGGCAATTTCATCGCCACCGCCAAGAATCCGGCCGGCCCGTGGTCGGACCCGATCTGGTTGCCGACCATCGGCGGCATCGATCCGTCGCTGTTCTTCGACGACGACGGCAAGGTCTACCTACTCAACAATGACGCGCCTGAAGGGAAACCGCTGTACGAGGGGCATCGCGCGATCTGGATGCAGCAGCTCGACCTAGCCAAGCTCAAGCCCATCGGCCCACGTCGGGTCGTGATCAACGGCGGCGTCGACCTCTCGAAGAAACCGATCTGGATCGAAGGGCCGCGGCTGTACAAGCGCGAAGGTTGGTACTACCTCGTGTGTGCCGAGGGCGGCACCGGACCGCAGCATTCGCAGGTGGTGCTGCGTAGCCGCTCCGTATGGGGGCCATTTGTTCCCTACGCAGACAATCCGATCCTGACCCAGCGCGACCTCCCCGCGGATCGACCGGACGCGATCACCAATGCCGGCCACGCCAATCTGGTCGAGACACCGGATGGCAGCTGGTGGGCGGTGTTCCTGGCCAGCCGTACGTACGACCGCGTGCACTACAACACCGGGCGCGAGACCTTCCTGCTGCCGGTGACGTGGAAGGACGGCTGGCCCACGATCCTGCCGCATGGGCGCGCGATTCCGCAGGTCGCCGCGGGTCCGACCTTCATGCAGCACGATGCCACGCAGACGCCACAAAGCGGCAACTTCAGTTGGCGCGATGCGTTTGCCAGCACCACGCTGGATCCGGCCTGGCTGTACGTGCGCGTGCCGAAACAGGACTGGGCCGACCTGCACAGCCATCCCGGCAAGCTGGCGATTCACCCGCTGCCGGAAGGCCTGGACACCCTGCGCAATCCGTCCTTCCTCGCGCGGCGACAGCAGCATCTCGCGTTCGAGGCCAGCACCTCGCTGACCGTACCGGCACAGGCGGGCACGGAAGCCGGCATCGCCAGCTTCCAGAACGAGCATTACTGGTATGCCTTGGGCGCGAAGCGCATCGGCGACCAGGTGGTGGTGTCACTGCTGCGACATCGTGGTGACGACCAGGCGCTCGTCGCGACGACGGTCCTGCCCAAGGAAACGCGACAGCTGAAGCTGAGAATCGCTGCGGATGGCGGTGCTTATTCATTCGCGTATGACGACGGCTCTGGCTGGAAGTGGCTGCGGCGCGACGAAGACGGCAGCCTGCTCAGCACCGATGTCGCCGGCGGCTTCGTAGGCGCCGTGGTGGGACCTTATGCGCGCCAGCTTGGGAACGAGTAAGCGGCCATGCCTATACACAACCGTTTGAAGGAAGTATCGATGGCTCGATCCCCTGGCTCGTCCTTGCCGCGCAGTTGCCGATCCATAAGCACGCGCCGGGAGGGGGGAACGAACGATTCGAACAGGTTGCCGACTTGGCGCACGCTCCTGGCCGTCGCCCTGCTTACGGTAAGCGCCCAGGCCTTCTGCGCGCCAGCCGCCGCCGGACATGCCACCACACCCGCTTACCTGGATCTCAACCGCAGCTTCGAGGAGCGCGCCACCGATCTCGTCTCGCGCATGACGCTGGAGGAAAAAGTAGCGCAGATGCAGAACAGCGCGCCCGCGATTGCGCGTCTTGGCGTGCCCGCTTACGACTGGTGGAACGAGGGCTTGCACGGCGTCGCACGCGCCGGGCAGGCCACCGTCTTCCCCCAGGCGATTGGACTCTCGGCGACGTTCGATACCGCGCTGATGAGCCAGGTGGCGACCACGATCAGCGACGAAGCGCGCGCCAAGTACAACGAGTTCGAACGGCACGACATGCACGCCCGCTATGAGGGCCTGACCTTCTGGTCGCCGAACATCAATATCTTTCGCGATCCACGCTGGGGCCGTGGGCAGGAAACCTATGGCGAAGATCCGTTCCTCACCTCGCGCATGGGCGTGAACTTCGTGCGTGGCCTGCAAGGTGACGATCCGACCTACCGGAAACTCGACGCGACCGCCAAGCACTTCGCCGTGCATAGCGGCCCCGAGGCCGACCGCCATCATTTCGATGTGCACCCCAGCGAACGCGATTTGTTCGAGACCTACCTGCCTGCCTTCCAGGCCCTGGTGCAGGAAGCCAAGGTCGATGCGGTGATGGGCGCCTACAACCGCGTCAACGGCGAATCGGCCTCGGCCAGCCCGCGCCTGTTACAGGACATCCTGCGTAAGCGCTGGGGCTTCAACGGTTACGTCGTCTCCGACTGCGACTCAGTCGAGGACATCTATCTGCAGCACAAGATCGTGCCCACTGCCGAACAGGCGGCGGCGCTGGCGGTCAAGAACGGCGACGATCTGAACTGCGGCAAGACCTACGCGGCACTCACCAACGCCGTGCACCAAGGCTTGATCAGCGAAAGCGAGATCGACGCCGCGCTCAAGCGATTGATGCTGACCCGCTTCCGGCTCGGCATGTTCGACCCGCCGGAGCGGGTGCGCTATGCGCAGATTCCCTACTCGGTCAATCAATCGCCTGCGCATGACCAACTGGCGCGACGTGCTGCGCAGGAATCGATCGTGCTGCTGAAGAACGACGGCATGTTGCCGCTTTCGCACGACGTACGCCGCATCGCGGTGATCGGTCCCACCGCAGACGAGGTTGCGCCGCTGCTGGGCAATTACTACGGCACCCCGGCTGCGCCCGTGACGATTGTGCAGGGTATCCGCCAGGCCGTGCCTAACGCGCAAGTGACCTATGCGCATGGCGCCGCCCTGGTCGAAGGCCTCAACGGACCGGGCGCGGCAACCTTGATCGAACCCACCTATTTGCGTCCCGCGGCGAACGCGAGCGAACACGGCCTCAAGGGCGAGTATTTCCGCGGCAACGACTTTGCGTCTTCGCCGGTTCTGACGCGCACGGATGCCAAGGTCAGCTTTCGCTGGGATCACAGCACCCCGGTCGACGACCTGATCAGCCGTGGCGAATTGCCCGCCTCGCAAGCCTTGGAAAGCAACCATTTCAGCGTGCGCTGGAGCGGCCAGCTGACGCCGCCGGTATCGGGCCGCTACGAGTTGAGCGCCGCTGCCAGCGACGGTTTTCGCCTCTACCTCGACGGCAAACCGCTGATCGATGCCTGGGACGCCAGCGCCAACCCGCCCAAGCAAAGCGCCTTCGTGGATCTGATCGCAGGCAAGGCCTACGATGTGCGCCTGGAATATGCCAAGGGCGCCAAGAATGCCGACGTACAGCTGGCCTGGCGCCTGCCCGGCGCCAAGCCGCCGTTCGAGGAAGCGCTCGAGGCGGCGCGCCACGCCGACGTGGTGGTCTTCGTGGGCGGCCTGACCGGCGACGTGGAAGGCGAGGAGATGAAGGTCAATTATCCTGGCTTTGCCGGCGGCGATCGCACCGATCTGCGCCTGCCGCAGACGCAGGAAAAGCTGCTCGAAGCGTTGCAGGCGACCGGCAAGCCGGTGGTGCTGGTGTTGACCGCCGGCTCGGCGTTGGCCGTCGACTGGGCCAAGCAGCATGTGCCGGCGATCCTGTTTGCCTGGTATCCCGGTCAGCGCGGCGGCAATGCCGTCGCCGATGTGCTGTTCGGCGACGTCAATCCCGCCGGACGTTTGCCGGTGACCTTCTACAAGGGTGACGAGAAGCTGCCGGCCTTCGACGACTACAGCATGAGCGGACGCACCTACCGTTACTTCAAAGGCGAGCCGCTGTATCCGTTCGGCCATGGCCTGTCGTATACGCACTTCACTTACTCGGACCTGCAGCTCGACCGCAACCAGGTGGCGGCGAAGGATCACGTCAAGGTCACGCTGAAAGTGAAGAACTCAGGCCAGCGCGCCGGCGACGAAGTCGTCCAGCTGTACCTGCGCCCGCTGGATACGCCGCATGCGCGCGCGACCAAGGAGCTGCGTGGCTTCCAGCGCATCAACCTGCAACCGGGCGAGGAGCGTAGCGTCAGCTTCGATATCTCGCCTTCCAACGATCTCAAGTATTACGACGACGTGCGGCATGCGTATGCTGTCGATCCGGGCAACTATCAGGTGCAGATCGGCGCATCCAGCACCGATATCCGCCTGGTCAAGGACGTCGTCGTCCAGCACTGATGGAAAACGCAATGCGTAACGAAACCAAGACCAACAACGGCAAAAACCGGATCATCTTCTTCGGCGAACTGATGATGCGGTTGTCGCCACCGGGGCATGAACTGCCGCTGCAGTCGCCGCGCTTCGATGCACACTTCGGCGGCGCCGAGGCGAATGTGGCCGCGTCGCTGGCCATTCTTGGCCACGACAGCGCCATGATCAGCGCGCTGCCGGACAACACGCTCGGTCACGCCTGCGCCGGTGAGTTGCGCCGCCATGGCGTGGATACCGCCGGCCTGCGTTATGCCGACGGTCGCATGGGGCTGTATTTCCTTTCGCCGGGCGCCATGCATCGCCCTTCCGAGGTGCTTTACGATCGCGCGGATTCGGTGTTCGCGCGCACCGCGGCCAAGGCTTACGACTGGCCGCGCCTGCTTGCCGGCGCCCAGTGGCTGCACCTATCGGGCATCAACCTGGCCCTGGGCAAACCCACCGCGCAGGCGGCCTTGGCGGCCGTGCGCGCAGCGCGCGAGGCGGGCGTGTCGGTCTCGTTCGACTGCAATTTCCGCAGCAAGCTGTGGGGATCGCGGGTGGTGGAGGCGCCGGCTCTGCTGCGCGAGATCGTGGCCGAGGCCGACCTGATCTTTGGCAACGACCGCGACGTGGCCCTGATCCTCGGCATGGACTATCCATACAAGAGCGCAGCCGAGCGCTTTGCAGCCGCGGCGGCGGCGGCGTTCGCCGCCTGGCCGCGCCTTCGCCATATGGCAGCGACGGAGCGCAAGCACCGTAGCGTCGACCACCAGGAGCTGGCTGGCATGCTGGCCGTGCGCGAGCGTGTGCTGAGCACGAAGGCGTATGCGCTGAGCGGCATTGTCGACCGCATTGGCGGCGGCGATGCGTTTGCCGCCGGCTTGCTGCACGGACTACTGCGCCATATGAGCGACAAGGACGCGCTCGACTTCGCCATCGCAGCCGCCTGCCTCAAACATTCCGTTCCCGGCGACGTCAACTTGTTGCGTGAGGCCGACATGCGCGCCTTTCTCGGCCAAGGTGGTTTCGAGGTGAAACGCTGATGGCTGAGATCACAACGCAGCAGGCCACGCGCCTGTCCTTGAAAACGCTGGCCGGCTTGCCATCATCGGTACTCAAGCCGGCCTATAGGCCAGGCGATACCCGCATCGGCATCGTGCATATCGGCCCCGGCGCGTTCCACCGGGCCCATCAGGCGGTCTATCTCGACGACCTGCTGGCCGATCACCCGGACTGGGCGATTTGCGGCGTGTCCCTGCATAGCGCCGACGTGCGCGACGCCTTGCAGCCGCAGGACGGCCTGTACGCGCTGGCCCTATTGGGCGAACAAAGTCAGCTGCGCGTGATCGGCTCGATTCGCGAGCTGCTGTGGGCGCGCGATGAGCCTGCCGCGGTGCTGGCGCGGCTGGCCGATCCCTCGGTGCGACTCGTAACCCTCACGATTACCGAAAAGGGCTACTGCCTGTCAGGGCAGGATCTCGATGTGAACCATCCTGACATCGTGCATGACCTTGCCTCGCCTTCGTCACCGCATAGCGCGATCGGCTATCTCGTCGCCGGCCTGCGCGCACGCCAACAGCAGGGGCTGGCACCGTATACCGTGCTCAGTTGCGACAACCTCGCCGACAATGGCCATCGCTTGCGCCGTGCCGTGCTGCAGTATGCGCGGCGCATCGATGCCACCCTGGCCAGCTGGATCGAAGCCCAGGTGGCCTTCCCGTGTTCGATGGTGGACAGCATCACGCCAGCTACCGACGACGCGCTGCGCGCACGCGTCGGCAGCGAACTCGGCTGCGTGGACGCCTGGCCGATCCAGCGCGAGACGTACACCCAATGGGTGGTCGAAGACCGCTTCTGCAACGAGCGCCCGCCTTTCGAGCGCGTCGGCGTCACCATGAGTCATGACATCGCCGGTTACGATCGCGCCAAGCTG
>DASXND010000009.1:0-5137 GCA_036495265.1 Dyella sp. | reverse complement strand
AGTCGAGCTGGGGCCCAGCCAGTGCGAATTCACCTTCCGCCCGCAGGCCGGCCTCGATGCTGCCGATACGATGATCCTTTTCCGCGCCGCGACCAAACAAATTGCGCGCCGCCACGGACTGCTGGCAAGCTTCATGTGCCGGCCGGCGCAGCAAAATCTTTTTTCAAGCGGCTGGCATCTGCACCAGTCGCTGATCGAGCGCACACGCGGGGCGAACGCGTTCGCCGGCAATGCCCGCGACGGGCTTTCCGCGACGGGACTGCATTTCCTCGCCGGTCTGCTCGATCACGCCCACGCCTCCGCGGCCTTCGCGACGCCGACCATCAACGGCTACAAGCGCTACCGCGCCTATACGCTCGCTCCCGACCGCGCCATTTGGGCGCGCGACAATCGCGGCGTCATGGTGCGCGTGCTCGGCCAACCGGGCGATGCGGCGACGCACCTGGAAAACCGGATCGGCGAGCCGGCGGCGAATCCGTATCTCTACATGGCGTCGCAAATCTACGCCGGGTTGGACGGCATGGCGCAAAAGCGCGATCCCGGGCCCTCCGCGGATACGCCGTACGAGGCCAAGGCACAGCTTCTGCCGAAGGACCTCGGCGAAGCGCTCGCCGCGCTACGAGCGAGTGAGACGTTTGGAAAAGCTTTCGGCGGAGCCTTTGTGGACTATTACGCTCACATCAAAGAGGCCGAGTTGGCGCGCTTCAAAGCCGAGGCCAGCGGCGGCGGTAGCGAAGTGACGGCGTGGGAGCAGAACGAGTATTTCGATTTGTTTTAGGTGTCATCATCCGCCAACGGGTCCGGCCCGAAGTGGTCGGCCCGGACCCATTGGCGGGCATGACAGTTCCGCTCATTCCGCGGCGATGCGCAAGTCTTGCGGCGCTTCCTCATGCTCGGGCTTCTCGCCGCTCAGCCAGGACTGGAAGCGATCGAGGTAGAGATAGATCACCGGCGTCGTGAACAACGTCAAAAGCTGGCTCAGCGCCAGGCCGCCGACCATGGCGTAGCCGAGAGGGTGGCGCAGTTCCGATCCGGAGCCGGAGCCGAACATCAGCGGCAGGCCGCTCAACAGCGCCGTCATCGTCGTCATGGTGATCGGACGGAACCGCAGCAGGCAGGCTTGCCGCACGGCCTCGCGCGGCGGCAGGCCGGCGCGCTCGCGACTGATGGCGAAGTCGACCAGGATGATGCCGTTCTTCTTGACGATACCGATCAGCAGGATGATGCCGATCATCGCGATGACCGAGAACGGTGTGCCAAAAATCAGCAGCGCCAGGGTGGCGCCGATACCCGCCGACGGCAGGGTCGAGAGAATGGTGATTGGGTGGACGGTGTTCTCGTAGAGAATACCCAAGACGATATAGACGGCCGCCAGCGCTGCAAGTATCAGCAGCGGCATGGTCGACATCGACTGGGCGTAGACCTGGGCCGCACCCGCCGAGCTGCCATGGATGGAGGCGGGCATGCCCAGCTCTTGCGAGGCCTGCTTGATCGCGTCGAGAGCATTGCTCAGGGAGCCGCCCGGCGGCAGGTTGAACGAGATGGTGGCAGCCACCAGGCCGCCCTGGTGGCTGACCTGGGTCGCCGTGTGATTGCTGACATAGGACGCCAGGGCGGGGAACGGCACCATCGTCTCGGCCGCCGTACTGTCCGCGCTACCGCTGGAGCTGCCGCCCTTCGAGTTGGAGATGGCGTTGGTAAGCTGGTTCGCCTCGGCGTCGGCATTGCGTGCATTGGTGCTCGACGACGAGCCCTGCGCCGTGCTCACGGCCATCACCGGGATCACCGGTTTCACCAGTGCACTCGATATCTGCGTCTGCTGCGTGCCGCTGGCATTGCCTGCGGCCGAGCTGAAACGTATCCGATCGAGCATCTGCGGATACTGCCAATATTTCGGCGCAACCTCCATCACCACGAAGTACTGATTGAGCTGGTTGTACACCGTGGACACGGTGCGCTGGCCGAAAGCGTCGTAGAGCACACTGTCCAGCTGGTTCGGTGCAAAACCGTAACGGGACGAAGTGGCGCGATCCATATTGACAAAGATCTGCAAGCCGTTCTGCTGCAGGTCCGAATTCACGTCGGTCATCTGGGTGTGATATGCGCCCAGCGCGGTGACCAGTCTCGGCACCCACAGGAACAGCGCATCCGGGTCGTCGCTGGTCAGCGTGTATTGATATTCGGAGGCCGATTGTCGTCCACCGATATGCAAGTCCTGCGCGGCCTGCAGGAACAGCTTGGCGCCCGATACCGCGTTGAGCTTGGGACGCAGTCGATCGACGACTTGCGCGGCCGAGATCTTGCGTTGGGCCAGCGGCTTGAGCTCGATGAAGACGTTGGCAGTGTTGAGGGCACGGCCGCCAGTGAAGCCGGCTACCGCTTCGACGCCGGGGTCTTTCTCCACGATCGCCTGCAACTGCGCGAGCTTCTTTTCCATCGCCTGGAACGAAATGCTCTGGTCCGCGATGATCTGGCCGATCAGGATGCCGTTGTCCTGTTCCGGAAAAAAGGTGGAAGGCACCAGCCTGATCAGGAACACATTGAGCACGATCAGGCCGATCAGGGTCAAGCCGACCAGCATCGCGTGATCGAGCACGGCGGTGAGCGAGCGGGAGTACGCGTTCTTGAAACGCTCGAACTGGCGCTCATACCAGACGGCCCAGCGTGCCTTCGAATGCAAGGTGCGGCGGTTGAGTACGTAGGCCGCCATGGTCGGCGTCACCGTCAGCGAGATCACCAGCGACAGCAGGATCGCGATGGACAGGGTGACGGCGAATTCGTGGAACAGCAGGCCGACGATGCCGGGCATCAGCAGGATCGGCAGGAACACCGCGATCAGCGACAGGCTCATCGAGATCACGGTGAAGCTGACCTCGGCGCTGCCGAGCAAGGCCGCCTCGTGCACGTCCATGCCTGACTCGACATGTCGCACGATGTTTTCCAATACCACCACCGCATCATCGACCACGAAACCGGTGCCGATGGTCAGCGCCATCAAGGAGAGGTTGTCGATGCTGTAGCCAAGCAGATACATCGGCCCAAACGTGCCGACGATGGACAGCGGCAACGCCACTGCGGGTACCAGGATCGCCCGGGGCGATTGCAGGAAGATATAGACCACGCCAATGACCAGCAGCACGGCGATAAACAAGGTGCGCTCGGTATCGTTGACGGCCGCGTTGACCGACTGCGAGCGATCCAGGGCAATGCCGATATGCACATTGCGCGGCAGGGTCGCCTCGATCGACGGCAGCACCTTGCGGATTTGCGCGACGGTCTTGACGATATTGCCGCCCGGCAGCGGATAGACGATGACCAGTACCGCATCCTTGCCGTTGTAAAGGCCGGCATTGCGGATGTTTTCCGCCGAGTCCTGGACGCTGGCGACATCGCGCAACAGGACGGGCGCATGGTTGCGATAGGCCACCACCAGATCACGGTAGGGTGCAGCCTTGCTGATCTGGTCGTTGGACAGCACCTCGAAGCGCTGGCCATTCTGATCAATATGGCCTTTGGCGCTGTTCGCATTGGCCGAGCTGATGGCGGCGCGCACGTCTTCCAGCCCGATGCCATAGCTGTTGAGCTGATCAGGCTCCAGTTCCACGCGCACCGAGGGCAGCGCGCTGCCGCCCAGGGTGATCTGGCCCACACCGTCGACCTGCGACAGCTGTTGCTGGATCACCGAGTCGGCCGAATCGTAGAGCTGCGCCCGCGTGAGCGTCTTGGAGGTCAGCGCGAGCACCATGATCGGCGAGTCTGCCGGGTTGTACTCGCGATAGGTTGGATTGTTGCGCAGGGTGGTGGGCAAGTCCGCGCGCGCTGCCTGGATGGCGGCCTGCACGTCGCGGGCCGCGCCGTTGATATCGCGGCTCAGGCCGAACTGGACCACAATCTGCGCGGAGCCAACCGAACTCTGCGAGGTCAGTTCGCTGACATCTGCAATCGTGCCGAGGCGACGCTCCAGCGGAGCCGCCACCGTCGATGCCATGATGTTCGGGCTGGCGCCCGCCATGCTCGCCTGCACCACGATGACCGGAAACGTGATGTTCGGCAGCGGTGCCACCGGCAGGCGGAAATACGCGAGCAACCCCGACAGCAGGATGGCGACCGCCAGCAAGGTGGTCGCCACCGGTCGCTTGATGAAGAGCCCGGGGATGCTCACGGCGTTGGCTCGGCAGCCTGTTCGGGATCCTTGCGCCGGAAGCGCAGCGCAAGCCGATCGAAGAACAGGTAGATCACGGGCGTGGTGAACAAGGTCAGCATCTGGCTCAGCGCCAGGCCGCCGATGATCGCCAAACCAAGCGGGCGGCGCAGCTCCGAGCCCGTGCCGCTACCCAATAGCATCGGCAAGGCACCGAGCATCGCCGCCAACGTGGTCATCAGGATGGGACGGAAGCGCAGCAGCGAGGCCTCGAAGATCGCTTCCTCCGGTGGCTTGCCATGCACTCTTTCGGCTTCGAGCGCGAAGTCCACGATCATGATCGCGTTCTTCTTGACGATGCCGATCAATAGCACGATGCCGATGATGCCGATCACATCCAGGTCGCTGCCCGCGATCATCAGTGCCAGCAAGGCGCCGATACCGGCCGAGGGCAAGGTGGAAAGAATGGTTACCGGATGGATGAAGCTCTCGTACAACACGCCCAGCACGATATAGACGGCGACCAGGGCCGCGATCAGCAGATATACCTCGCTCGATAGCGAGTCCTGGAACGCCTGCGCGGCACCCTGGAACGAGGAGGTGATGGAGGAGGGCAGGTTCACGGCCTGCTCGGCCTGGTTGACCTCTTCCACCGCCTTGCTCAGCGATGCGTCCTTGGCCAGGTTGAACGAGATGGTGACTGAGGGGAACTGCGCCAGATGACTGAGTACCAGCGGCGACTTGGTGATCTTGATGGTGGCAATGCCCTTCAGCGGCACCTGGCCCGTGCCGCTGGTCTGGCTGGGCAGGTACAGGTCACCCAGCGATTCCACCGTAGGCATGCTTTCGGGCTTGGCCACCAGGATCACGCGGTACTGGCTGGACTGGTTGAAGATGGTCGACACGATGCGCTGGCCCAAGGCGTCGTAGAGCGCGTTGTCGATGGTCGCCGCGGTAATGCCGAAGCGTGCCGCCAATTGACGATTGACCTCGATA
>DASXND010000008.1:0-3767 GCA_036495265.1 Dyella sp. | reverse complement strand
AACTTCTGGCTGATGTCGCGCACCATACGCGGGAAGCGGTTGAAGACGGAGGCGATAGGCAACATGCGGATGCCCATGACGGTTTCCTGCAACTCGCGCGTATGACGCGCCAGCTGGGCCAGGCCATGTTCCAGCAAGGCGATCCGCGAGGCGTCATAGTCGCCGCGGAACGTATCGAGCATGGACTGGGTGATGACCAGCTCGCCGACCAGGTTGATCAGCCCATCGATCTTGTCGATCGATACACGTACGGAACAGGACTCGGCACCCACTTCTCGCTGCACACGCGCAGCGCCGGCATCGGCCACATTCGCCGCGGCGGCGACGGGAGCCGCCACCGCGGGCGCATCGGCGGCCTTGGCAGCGACATGCTTCGCCTCGATGTCGAGATCGCACTCGTCCTCCACCCAGTCGAACACCGCCGCGATGTCGGCGCGCTTGACTGGGCCATTCAAGGTGATGGTCCAACCCAGGTGGCACTCCGAAGGTTCGAGTCCGGCGAGCGTCGCGGGCAGGCGATCGAATTCGGGCGTGGCGACCAGCTCGCCGAGTCCGCCCAGTTCGCGAATCAAACGCAGCGGATCGTTGCCGCTGGCCAGCATGCCGGGATGAGGACGGAAGCGGACCGTCCAGGCATCAGCCTGATCTTCCGCGCGCCGCGCCTGCACGCCGCCGCCAGCAACACCGCGGCCCATCGCCACGGCAAGTTCGTTGCGCAGTCCCTCGGCCACCGCATCATGCAGCGGCTCGCTCGCCTGTGCGCGGGCGAACATGCCACGCAGGCAATCGACCGTGCGCAGCAGCAGTTCGATGATCGAACCGTCGATGGCACGCTTGCCGCTGCGCACTTCGTCCAGCAGCGACTCGGCCTCATGGGTGAACGAGGACATCTCCGGGAAACCGAAGGTCGCCGCACCGCCCTTGATCGAGTGCGCCGCACGGAAGATGGTGTGCACCAGCTCCCCGTCGCCGCCGTCGTCCAGCGCTAGCAGCGACGACTCCATCGTATCGAGCCCTTCCAGGCTCTCCTCGATGAACACCTGTTGGAACTGCGCCAGACCGGCCTTGCTCATGGGAGTCTTCTCTTAGCCCAACACGCGCTTGACGGTGGCGAGCAGCTGTTCGGGATCGAACGGCTTCACCAGCCAGCCGGTGGCACCGGCGGCCTTGCCTTCCATCTTTTTGTCGGTATGCGACTCGGTGGTCAGCATCAGGATCGGCACGCCCTTGTATTCCGGCATCGTGCGCAGCTCGCGCACCATGCTCAGGCCATCCATCACCGGCATGTTCACGTCGGCCAGCACCAGGTCGTAGCGACTGCCACGCGCCTGGTCCAGCGCAAGCTGGCCGTTCTCGGCCTCGCTCACGTCATGACCCGCACCGCGAAGGGTGAAGGCCACCATGCCGCGCATCGAAGCCGAATCGTCCACCGCAAGAATCTTTGCCATCTTCCACCTCAGTTTCAGGCCGGCATGGGTGCCGGCAATTCCAGTACCTGTGCCAAGCCAAGCAGGGCGACTGCATCGCGCATCACCGTGCTGACGCCTTGCCATGCCGATGTCTGGCCGCGCGCCGCCGCTTCACGGCGAAACACCACCAGCAGCTGCAAGGCTGCGGTGTCCACGCGCTCCACGCGGGCGCCATCGATGTGCAATGCCGGCGCGTCGAGCGCCTCGATCAGCGTGGCCTTGACGGCGGCGAGCTCGGCCACGCGAAAGTCTGTCGGCAGCGCCACCACGCGCGCCTCACTGTCGCCCTTTCGTTGTGCTGTCGCCTTGCCCATTGCCTGCTCTCGCTGCGCCCCGTGGCGTCCTCGGAGTGCTTATCGGCCGTGGCTGGCATCGCTTTAGCGAAACGATTCCCTCTTGAGGTGATCACGGCGACAAGAACTTGACTCAAGTTTCCTGCGAACCCGCCGATGCACAAGGCACGGAAGGGCGCGCGCACGTCGCCCCGCCGCAAGGAGCTACGCTTTGGTCATACAACCCACCAGCTTGGCCGCCCTGGCCTGGGCCGGCGCTGCCTCGGGCAGTGCCGCCGAGAGCTGGCGCATCGGTACCGTGCTCGCCGCACGGCCGCTGGGGATCAATCCGGAAGGCTTGATGGTGCTGCAGATCGGCGCCATGGCGGTGGAAGCGGAAGCTCCGCGCAGCCAGCTGCCCTCGCAATTTCAGGTGCGCGTGCTCACCCTCGGTGCCCAGCCGCTGCTGGAAATCATTGCGCCGCATACGCCCGAGCCGGCCATCCAGGTCGCCTTGCGCGAACGCCTGCCGCAGCAGAATGGCTATGCACCCTTGCTCGCCACGCTCGATGCCTTGGCGCAACGCCCCGCACTTCGCCAGCTGCCCGCGTATATCCGCCCCGCACTCGCGCTGCTGGAACATGGCGTGCGCACGCCGGCGGAGATCACCCGCGGCGAAGGACTCAGCGAAGCGATCAAGCGCAGCGGCCTGTTCCTCGAATCGGAACTGGCGCAGACACAGCTGGACATGGCCGCCTTGAGCCAGGAGGACTGGAAGGGAGCGCTGCTGCGCCTGACCAGCCTGCTCGACGACTACCTGCCCGCGCGTCGTCCGCAAGCGAGCGACAGCGAAACACCCCCGCCGTTTCAGCAACGCGGAGTGCAGGCGCAGCCACGCATCATGCTGCCGCCGGAATTGCTCAACGACGACGTCGACGCCCTGCTCGGCCGCCTGCACGGCGAAGTGCATGCGGCGCTTGCCCGCGTGGAAGTGGCTCAGCTCGAGGCCACCACGGTGCCCGCATGGATGATCGAGATTCCGCTGCAAGGCGAAGGCGGCCGCGACATTCTGCAGATCCAGATGCAGTACAGCACCGATGCGGAAGGCAGCACGTCGTGGGTACTCGGCTTCGCCATGGACTTGCCCGCGCTCGGCCCCGTGCAAGGCGAGCTGCAGCTGCGCGACCTGCGCCTGGCCGTGCGCTTGTGGGCGGAGCGCGCCGACACCGTGCACCGCCTCGAACATCAGTTCGGCCCGCTGCGCCAGCGACTTTCCGCGTGTGGCCTGATCCTCGACCAGTTGAGCTGCCAGCAAGGCCTGCCGCATTCGACCGGTCCGCACAGCGCGATTCTGCTGAAGGCGATGGCATGAACACCTCGCTGCCTCCCGCCAAACGACGCGTGAGCCTGCGCCTCTCCGGTGGCCCTGCGGACGCACCGGCGCCTGCGGTTATCCCACCGGAAGCGCTGGAGACCTTGCTGGCGCGCGCACGCGCGCTAGGCATTCCGCTGCACCACGATCCGCAGATGGCCGCGCTGCTTGCCTCATTGCGTCTGCGGCAGGATGTGCCGGCGATTCTTTATGCGGCGGCGGCATCGGTGTTGGCTTGCGTGTATGACGCGGTGGAAGATCACGGGGGGGCCTGATTTTGGCCTGCTCTGGTTTGCGCTTTACCTGTTGCTCGTTACGGCAACGAACTCGAACGCTTGACGTCTATTGCGCGCTAGCGCGATCGGGCTCGCCTGCGGCGGGCTTTCGACCGTCTGCCGACGGCCGAGTCACTTTTCTTTGCTTGCTCAAAGAAAAGTAAGGCGGTCTCTAGACTCAAGTGCAACACCCTAAACGAGGTGAAGCATGGGTCAGAGATACAGCCATCTCAGTACTGAAGAACGTGGCGTCATCATGGTCGGCAAAGCGCGGGGCGAGAGCGCCCGCCAGCTGGCGGCGTGGCTTGGGCGCTCGCCGAGCACCATTACGCGTGAGCTGGCCCGCAACGGCCATTGCGAGCCGAGCGAGGAGCCACGC
>DASXND010000007.1:0-10670 GCA_036495265.1 Dyella sp. | reverse complement strand
GCCGAGGTGATGGACGTCGCCAACGCCGTCATCGACGGCACCGATGCGGTGATGCTGTCCGAAGAGTCGGCCGCCGGTGCGCATCCGGACAAGGCGGTGGCCGCGCTTCGCCGCATTTGCCTGGGTGCCGAGCGTCAGTTCGAGCCGAAGGAAGATCCGGCCACGCAAGGCCATCTGCTGGATCGTACCGATCAGGCTATCGCCCTCGCGGCCATGGTGCTGGCGGCGCAGCTGGGTGTGCGTGCCATCGTGGCGCTGACTGAATCCGGTGCCACCGCGCAGTGGCTGTCGCGCTACCGCAGTGCGGTGCCTATCTACGCCTTGTCGCCGTTCGACGATGCCCGTCGCCGCATGTCGATTTTCCGCGATGTGACGGCGGTGAAATTCACCCACGTTTCGCAGACCCCCGCCGGTTCGGCCCGCGACGCGGTGCACCAGCTGTTTGTCCAGGGCCGGCTGGCCGAGGGCGACCGCGTGGTGCTGACCCACGGCGACCACATCGGCCAGGGCGGCGGCACCAATACGCTCAAGCTGCTGTCGGTGGGCGTCGAGGGCGTGGTGGAGTGCCTGCGCGACCTGTGATGGATTAGGGGACGGGGAATGGGTAGCGGGGGCGCGAAAACCAGCCACCGAAGGTGAGTCTCTGCGGTGCGACAAGGTCTGTCGCCCACGGGATGATGCCCTCAGGTGGTTGGATTTGGCGCCCCACCACCCATCCCCCATCCCTGCTGCTCCCCCGCTGTCGTGGTATCGCTAGAATGGCGACGGTCCGTCCCCACTCGCCCAGGAGGTTTTTCCATGAACACGATGTCACGTCGCTGTGGCCAGGCTTTGGTGCTGGCGCTGGCCATGTCCGGGGCGGCGCCGCTGCTGGCGCAGTCGCAGGCGCGCATGGTGGGGCCGGAGCACATCCAGTCGTACTGGATCATGCTCAACACCAAGGTCGACGCCGATATCCCCAACAGCGGCAGCAATATGGACAAGCCGGGCTGCGTCGCCGTGAGCTACCTGATCGGCTCCGATGGCGTGCCGCAGAACGTGACCGTGCGCAAGGTGGTGCCGCAGAGCGGCCTGGACGCGGTGGCCAAGAGCGTAGTGAAAAACTTCCGTTATGGCCCGTCGCTGACCAATCGCAACAGCGAGCCGGTCTCCACTTACTTCATCGTGCCGTTCAACCTGCCGGCCGATGAGGCTCAGCGCAAGTCGATCGTCGCCGCTTGCAAGCTGCCGGGCTTCGACCAGGCCTGAGTCCCTCTCGTCATCCCAGCGATGAAATGAGGGCTTTAAGGCGGCCAAGCCCGCCGTGGCGCCCTCCCGGGCCTCTCCGGACCCTATTTGGCCTTATGACATATAATTGCGGACTTTGAGCCTTGCCGCCCCTGCGGGCGGCTTAACCTTGTGCGGCCCACACCGCCTAGTATCCGGAGTTGTCATGAGCATCGAAGACCTCGAAAGCATCGCCTTGGCGATGGTCGCGCCCGGCAAGGGCATCATCGCCATCGACGAGTCGACCAACACCATCAAGAAGCGTTTCGAGGCCGTCGGCATCGAGAACACCGAAGAAAACCGCCGTGCCTACCGTGAGCTGCTGCTCACCGCGCCGAGCCTGTCTGAGCACATTTCGGGTGCGATCCTGTACGACGAAACGATTCGTCAGTCGACCAAGGACGGCGTGCCGTTCACCCAGCTGATGAAGAAGAACGGGATCATCCCGGGCATCAAGGTCGACAAAGGCCCGGTGCCGCTGGCCGGCTTCCCGGGTGACGTGATCACCGAAGGCCTCGATGGCCTGCGCGAGCGCCTGCAGGAATACGTCAAGCTGGGTGCTCAGTTCGCCAAATGGCGCGCCGTGATCAACATCAGCGAAGACAACCCCAGCTCCACCGCCATCGAGGCGAACTGCCACGCGCTGGCCCGTTATGCCGCGCTGTGCCAGGAAGCTGGGCTGGTGCCGATGGTCGAGCCGGAAGTGATCATGGACGGCGACCACAGCATCGAAGTGAGCTACGAAGTGCACGAAGCCGTGCTGCGCAGCCTGTTCAATGCGCTGTACGAGCAGAACGTGATGCTGGAAGGCACCATCCTGAAGACCAGCATGGTCATCCCGGGCAAGGATTCGGAGGAGCAGGTGGAAGTCGAGGAAGTCGCCGAAGCCACCGTGCGTGTACTGAAGACCACCGTGCCGGCGACCCTGCCGGGCATCGTGTTCCTTTCGGGCGGTCAGAGCGACGAGCAGTCCACCGCCCACCTCAATGCCATGAACCGCATGGGCCCGCACCCGTGGCCGTTGAGCTTCTCCTACGGCCGCGCCATGCAGCAGGCCGCGCTGAAGCTGTGGGCGAAGGACATGAAGGCCAACTACGCCGAGGCGCAGAAGACCGTCGCCGCGCGCGCCCGGGAAAATGGCCAGGCCGCGCTGGGTCAGTGGAACGCCAAGTAAGACCGCTTTTCAAGCCATCGCTGTAAAAAGAACGGGCGCCTCGCGGCGCCCGTTTTTTTCTTGCCCTGTAACAGGTCGATCAGAAGCGGTATTCCGCGCTGACGCTGTACAGATTGGTCGGCAGGTGGATGTTCTTGTCGCTCTGGCTGCCGTCGTAGTAGTCCCAGTTCAGGCCCACGCTCCAATTCTGCGCGATGTTGTAGCCAACGCCGGCGCCAGCGTAGTAGCGGGTGCTGTTGAAGCTGGTGAACTGTGGGTTGTAACGGTCGTCGGTGAGGCCCTCGCCCTTGGCGAAGAAGGCACCGCCACGGACTTCGCCGTACCAGCTCGGGTTGAAGTTGTAACGCAGGTTCAAGCCAGCGGTAGCGCCCTGCAGCTTGGACTTGTCGTTGCTGCCGGCGAAGTTCTGCGAGTAGCTGTTCTGGGCGCTGACACGGCCCAGGTAGACGTAGCCCACTTCCGCACCCAACGAGGTCGAGGGGTTGATCGCAAAACGGTAGCCGCCCTTGATGCCACCGGCGAATTCACCATTGTCATAGGCGCCGCGGCTCACGTTGGCGTAGCCGGCGTTCGCGCCGACATACCAACCCTGCTGAGCCGTCGGATTAGCAGCGTCCTGAGCAAAAGCGGCCGGAATAGCCACCACACCAGCGGTAGCGAGGGCCAGAGCAAAAAGTGTCTTCTTCATTTGGGGGAATCCTCTTCGTCTTATAAGTTCAAGCCGCGGTGCCGGGGGTTCGGTCAGGCGCGGCCAGTGCACCAGTCTGTGACGGTGCTGGGGATTAGATGGGGCGGGCGCCGAAGAGTTTCAATACTTGTTAGTCCAGTATTAAGCTTCAGTTAATCGCCAAACTGGCAGGGCCAATCCGCACCTCGCGGGCGACACTGGACGCGAGGATCGGCGACAATAAGCGTTTTTAGCCGCCGCCTGCCCCCCGGAGAATTCTCTAGATGACTACCCGCCGCGAACTCGCCAATGCCGTGCGCGCTCTCGCCATGGACGCCGTGGAAAAGGCCAATTCCGGCCATCCGGGCATGCCCATGGGCATGGCGGATATCGCCGAAGTGCTGTGGAACGACTTCCTCCAGTACAACCCGACCAATCCGAAGTGGTTCAACCGCGACCGCTTTGTGCTTTCCAATGGCCATGGCTCGATGCTGCAGTACGCGCTGTTGCACCTGACCGGCTTTGACCTGCCGATGGACCAGCTCAAGCGCTTCCGCCAGCTGCATTCGAAGACCGCCGGCCATCCGGAAGCCAGCGAAACCCCAGGTGTGGAAACCACTACCGGCCCACTGGGCCAGGGCCTGGCCAATGCGGTAGGTTTTGCGCTGGCCGAGAAGGTGCTGGCCGCGCACTTCAACCGCCCGGACCACGAGATCGTCAACCACCACACCTATGTGTTCCTGGGCGACGGCTGCCTGATGGAAGGCATCTCGCACGAAGTCGCTTCGCTGGCCGGCACCTGGAAGCTGGCCAAGCTGGTGGCGGTCTATGACGACAACGGCATTTCGATCGACGGCGAAGTCCACGGCTGGTTCACCGACAACACGCCGGAACGTTTCGAGGCCTACGGCTGGAACGTGATCCGCGGCGTCGACGGTCATGACGCCGAGGCGATTGCCAAAGCGCTGAAGGCGGCGACCAGTCAGAACGAAAAGCCCACGCTTATTTGCGCCAAAACCATTATTGGTTTTGGTGCCCCGCATAAGCAGGGCAAGGAAGAGAGCCACGGCGCGGCGCTGGGCAAGGACGAGGTTGCTGGCGCGCGCGACGCGCTGGACTGGCGCTCGGCGCCGTTCGAGATTCCGGCCGAGATCTATGCCGGCTGGGACCACAAGAAGGCGGGCGCCGAGCGCGAGCAGGCCTGGCACGATGCGCTGGCCAAGTACAGCTCGGCGCATCCGGAGCTGGCCGCCGAGTTCAACCGCCGCATGTCCGGCGAACTGCCGTCCGACTGGACGTCCAAGTCGCAGGCCTTCGTCGACAAGCTGCAGTCCGACGGCCCGGAAATCGCGTCGCGCAAGGCCTCGCAGATGAGCATCGAGGCGTTCGCGCCGCTGCTGCCGGAACTGATCGGTGGCTCCGCCGACCTGGCCGGTTCCAACCTGACCAAGTGGAAGGGCAGCGTGGATGCCGGCAACGGCAATAGCGGCGACGGCAAGGGCAATTATGTGTATTACGGCGTGCGCGAGTTCGGCATGAGCGCGATCGCCAATGGCCTGGCGCTGCACGGCGGTTTCATCCCGTACGACGCCACCTTCCTGGTGTTCTCCGAC
The DNA here is from genome assembly GCA_036495265.1 of Dyella sp. Classification (GTDB taxonomy): domain Bacteria; phylum Pseudomonadota; class Gammaproteobacteria; order Xanthomonadales; family Rhodanobacteraceae; genus Dyella. The sequence continues at coordinate 5,950 of DASXND010000007.1, read as the reverse complement.
TACGCACGCAACGCCGTGCGCATGAGTGCCCTGATCCCGGCCCATGCGATCCATGTATACACGCACGACTCGATCGGTCTGGGCGAAGACGGTCCGACCCATCAGGCGGTGGAGCATCTGGCTTCGCTGCGCTACATCCCGAACAACCAGGTGTGGCGTCCGTGCGATGCGGTGGAATCGGCGATGTCGTGGAAGCTGGCCATCGAGCGCAAGGGCAATCCCGCCTGCCTCGTGTTCTCACGTCAAAACCTCAAGCACCAGCCGCGCACTGCGCAGCAGGTGGCCGACATTGCCCGTGGTGGCTATGTGCTTTCCGATCCGCAGGACACCAAGTTCAAGGCGATCCTGATCGCCACGGGCTCGGAAGTCGGGCTGGCGACGGAAGCGGCACAGGCGTTGGCTCAACAGGGCGTGCCAGTGCGCGTGGTGTCGATGCCGTGCACCGAAGTGTTCGATGCGCAGCCGCTGGAATACCGCGAAGGCGTGTTGCCGGGCTGGTGCCGTGCCCGCGTGGCGGTGGAAGCGGCGACCGCCGACTTCTGGCGCAAGTACGTGGGCCTGGACGGCGACGTGATCGGCATGACCACGTTCGGCGCTTCCGCGCCGGCGCCGCAGCTGTTCGAGCACTTCGGTTTCACCGTCGCCCATGTGGTCGATGCGGTGAAGCGCGTTATTGGCTGATGCTCTTTGAACCCTCTCCCCTTTGGGGAGAGGGCAGGGTGAGGGGCGGGTGCTCGCCCAAACCTCGCATAAAAAAACGCCGCGTTTATTGCGGCGTTTTTTTATGCGCTCCTACACAAAAGGATCTCAGGTGGCCAGCAACGTCGCCAGATGCTGCGGGTCATGCGCAATCGCATGCGCCCCGGCTTTTTCCAGTTCCTCGCGACTGCCAAACCCCCACAGCACACCCACGCCACGTACCCGATTGGCCACCGCGCCATCGATATCGAAGTGGCGATCGCCGATCATCGCGGTCTGCTCGGGCGCTGCACCGAAGTCGGCCAGTGCCGCCGCGATCATCGCCGCCTTCTCGCTGTGCGGACTCGACGGATCGGGCCCATACAGTCGGCTGAAGGCGGAACCGAACGGCAGGTGCTCGATGATCGGTCGCGCATGACGCTCCGGCTTGCTCGTGACCACGGCCAGCTGATGACCCGCAGCCAACAGCTGGCCGATCATCGCTTCGATACCCGGATACACCGTGTGCTCACGCCAGCCGATGGTGTGGAAGCGATCGTGGTAGTGCTCCACCGCCTGTTCAATGCGGTCGTGATCGTGATCCAGCAGCGGCGCGAAGCTGTGCCGCAGCGGCGGGCCGATCCAGTGGCGCATCGCGGCGGGGGCGGGCACGCCCAGCTGCGTGAGGGCGTGCCGTACACAGCCGAGGATGCCCAGCTCCGAATCGATCAGCGTGCCATCGAGGTCGAATAGACAGAGCATCAGTGACCTTTGCGTGCCCGGAGTGCGGCCACGGCCGGCAGCTCCTTGCCTTCGAGAAATTCGAGGAAGGCACCGCCACCGGTGGAGATGTACGAGATATCTTTCTCGATGCCGTACTTGTCGACCGCGGCCAGCGTGTCACCGCCGCCGGCAATCGAAAACGCCGGCGAGGCAGCAATGGCGCGCGCCAGCGTTTCGGTGCCTGCGCTGAAGGCGTCGAACTCGAACACGCCGACCGGGCCGTTCCATACGACGGTGCCGGCCTTGGCGATCATCTCGGCATAGCGGCGTGCGGTTTCGGGCCCGATGTCCAGGATCATCTCGCCGTCCTTCACTTCGTCGACGGGCTTGACCGTGGCCGAGGCATGGGCGGAGAACTCCGGGGCCACCACGACGTCGACGGGCACCGGCACATCGGCATTGCGACGCTTGGCTTCGGCGATGACTTTCTTGGCCGCCGGGATGAGATCGGGCTCGTACAGCGAGTTGCCAACCGACCAACCCATGGCCGCGATAAAGGTGTTGGCGATGCCGCCGCCGACGATCAACTGGTCCACCTTGCCGATCAGGTTTTCCAGCAGGGTGAGCTTGGTGGAAACCTTGGAGCCGGCGACGATGGCCAGCAACGGACGGGCCGGCTGCCCCAGCGCCTTGCCCAACGCGTCCAGCTCGGCGGAGAGCAGGGGGCCGGCGGCGGCGATCGGAGCAAACTTGATCACGCCATGGGTGGAGGCCTGGGCGCGATGCGCGGTGCCAAAGGCATCCATGACAAAGATGTCGCACAGGGCGGCGTACTTCTTCGACAGGGTCTCGTCGTCCTTGCCCTCGCCGACGTTCATGCGGCAGTTCTCCAGCACGACCACTTCGCCATCGGCGACATCGACGCCGCCGAGGTAGTCGGCGATCAGCCGCACTGGCTGGCCGAGTTTGCCGCTCAACCAGGCGGCGACCGGGGCCAGCGACGATTCGGCATCAAACTGGCCTTCCTTCGGGCGTCCCAGGTGCGATAGCACCATGACCTTGGCGCCAGCGTCGCGAGCGAGCTTGAGCGTGGGCAGGGCGGCTTCCAGGCGCTGGGTCGAGGTGATCCGGCCGTTTTCGATCGGTACGTTCAGATCTTCGCGAATCAACACGCGCTTGCCGCGCAGATCCAGATCGCTCATGCGGGTGACGGACACGGCGGAACTCCCTTACTTGATTCGTGGAAACGGGCGCCCGTAGGCGCGAACCGCGTATTGTCCTGTCCGCCCGCCGGGGATGCAAACCACGCGACAGCTATCCTAGATAATGAGTGTTTCAGTCTGCCGCAAAGGACACGAGGATGGCCCCGGATTTGGTCTTGTATGGCTACTGGCGCTCGAGCGCCGCCTATCGCGTTCGTATCGCCTTGAATCTCAAGGGCTTGGCCTACGAGTCACGGCCGGTGCACCTGGTCCGGGATGGTGGCGAACAGCATGCCCCGGACTATCAGGCGCTGAATCCGCAGGAGTTGGTGCCCTGCCTGGTCGATGGCGGGCAGGTGTTCACCCAGTCGATGGCGATCATTGAATACCTCGACGAAACCCGGCCCACACCGCCCTTGCTGCCCGCCGACCCGGCCGGTCGTGCCCGCGTGCGTGCCCTATCCCAGGTGGTGAGCTGCGATGTGCATCCACTGGGCAACCTGCGGGTGCTGCAACATCTGGTGACGCAGTTCGGCGCCGACGATGCTGCCAAAGGCGTGTGGTCGCGGCACTGGATCGGGGAAGGGCTCAAGGCGCTCGAAGTGATGCTGGCCGGCAACGTCGCTACCGGCCGTTTCTGCCATGGCGACGAGCCCACCATGGCGGATGCCTGTCTGGCACCGCAGATCTACAACGCCGTGCGCTGGAAAATGCCGCTCGACGACTATCCGACCATCCAGCGCATCTATGCGGCGTGCCAGGCGCTGGAGGCGTTCCAGAAGGCGGCACCAGAAGCCCAGTCAGACGCGCCTGCCCCGCTGTAGGGAAGGCCTGAATTAGTCCTTGCTCGTCATTCCAGCGCAAGCTGGAATCCAGCGTCTTCAGTACCTTGCAAAGGCACTGGATCCCAGCTTGCGCTGGGATGACGGTCTATTCAGCGCTTCGTTGCCGTCAGAAGCCCAACCCGTACGGATCATTGCCGACCAGTTCGGTGCTCTCCGAACCGCTGCTTTCGGACAGGCGGATCTTGAGTCCCAGGCCATCGCGGGAATCGGCCTTGTTGAGCGCCTCGTCCAGCTCGATGCGGCCTTCCTTGTACAGGCGGTAGAGCGACTGGTCGAACGTCTGCATGCCTTCCTGCAGGCTGCGATCCATCGCTTCCTTGACGTCGTGGACCTGGCCGCGGCGGATCATGTCGCGGATCAGTGGCGTGTTGAGCAACACCTCGGTGGCCGGCAGGCGGCGACCGTCCTTGCCGACCACCAGGCGCTGGCTGATCACCGCGCGCAGGTTGAGCGCGAGGTTCATCAGCACGTTCTTGTGCGCCGATTCCGGGAAGAAGTTGAGGATGCGCTCCAGCGTCTGGTCGGCGTTATTGGAGTGCAGCGTCGCCAGGCACAGGTGGCCGGTTTCGGAGAACGCGATAGCCGCTTCCATGGTGTCGGTATCGCGGATTTCGCCGATCATGATCACGTCCGGCGCCTCGCGCATCGCATTGCGCAGGGCCTCGTGATAGCTGTGCGTGTCCAGGCCGACTTCGCGCTGGTTCACGATCGAGCGCTTGTGCCGGTGCAGGTACTCGATCGGATCCTCAATGGTGAGGATATGGCCCGACGTGTGCTGGTTGCGGTGATCGATCATGGCCGCCAGCGTGGTCGACTTGCCTGAGCCGGTGGCGCCGACCACCAGGATCAGGCCGCGTGGCTCCATGATCAGGTCGCGAAAAATGGTCGGCAGCTGCAACTGGTCGACGCTAGGAATCTCGCTCTTGATGGCACGGATCACCATGCCCACTTCGCCGCGCTGCTTGAACACGTTGATACGGAAGCGGCCGGCTTCCTTCACCGCCAGCGCCATGTTCAGCTCCAGGTCCCGCTCGAATTGCGGTACCTGGCCCTCGTCCATCAACGAATAGGCGATTTTCTTGACCATGCCGCTAGGCAGGCCCGTATTGCCCAGCGGGTACAGCTTGCCCTCGACTTTTATGTTCACAGGAGCGCCCGTCGTCAGGAACATATCCGACGCGCCCTTGTCAACCATTAGCTTGAGGAAGTAACCAATGTCCACTCGAATCCCCTGAATTTCGTGCGCATTGCTAAAGTGGATTATGCCTGCCCACAATACGCTGCGACACTCCGAGAGGAATGAGTGATGGTGCACATCTTTTTCCCGCTGTTCGGGCGCCCTAGGGGCGTTCGCCTGGCGGTTTCGACCCTGACGCTGGCAGTCACGCTGGCGCTTTCCGGCTGCGCCTCGACGCCGCCGCCGGACGGGATCATGAACCAGGCCCAGGTGCAGCTACAGGCTGCCCGTGATGCCGACGCCGCTGCCTACGCGCCGGTGGACCTGGGTTTTGCGCAAAACAAGTTCCAGCAGGCCCAGGCCGCCATGGCCAAGGGTAAGTACGATGATGCTGCCACCCTGGCCGACGAAGCCCGAGCGGACGCCGAGCTGGCCCGCGCCAAGGCTCGTCTTGCCGCGGCCAGGTCGCAGATCCAGAACAAGGGCGAGGCCAACCGCCAGCTGCGCGATCAGATCGACCAGTCGCTGAGCAACGAACAGCATCAGGACCAGAGCCAGAACCCGGCGCTTCCGGCCCAGCAGTCGCAGGGCGATATGCCCGCGCCCGCCAGTTCCTCGCTTGCCGAGCCCATCCCTCAGGGGCAGGGTTTCCAGACCATACCCCAGTCGACCACTGACCAGGGAGGTCATCCATGAAAACCTTGGCCCTCCGTTGTTCGGCGCTTGTCCTGGCCCTGGCTGCCGTGGGCGTTGCCCACGCCGGCAAGGACGACATGGACATCGCCCGCTTGAACAGCAGCCTCGACCAGCTCGCCAGTGACCCGGCCTTGGGCAGCTACGCCCAGGCTGAGCAGGCGCGTGCCCGCGACGCCATCAACCAGCTGGCTCAGGCTCGCTCACGCGACCGCGCCCATGCCCTCTATCTGGCGGAGCGCCGCGTCGACCTGGCCCGCGCCACGGCGCAGCTCCAGGACGCCCAGCTGAAGATTAATCAGCTCGACCGCGAGCACGACCAGATCCTGCTCGACGGCAGCCGCCGCGAGGCCGACCAGGCCCGCCGTGAGCTGGATCGCCAGCGCTCGCAGTACCAAATGGCGCAGGAGGAGGCCGCCCGCCAGCAGGCCGAAGGCGCCGAAGCCACCGCCCAGGCGCAGGCCGAGGCGGTGCAGGCCAAGAAGCTTGCCGCTGCGCAAGCCAAAGTCGCCAATGCCGCCAAGAAGCAGGCCGACCTGGCGGCGCAGGCGGCGCGAGCGATGCGTTCGCAGATGCAGGGCGACAGCTCGTCCTCGGACGACAGCAGCGCCAAGAAAGATCAGGGCAAGTAA
>DASXND010000006.1:0-5417 GCA_036495265.1 Dyella sp. | reverse complement strand
GCGCGGTCTCAAGGACACGCGCGTGCCGATGGTCATCACCTTGTTCGCCTATTGGGTGATCGGCATGCCGGTGGGCTGGTGGCTCGCGTTCCATCAGGGGCTGGGTGCGCGAGGCATGTGGATGGGCCTGATCGCCGGGCTTAGCATGGCCGCGGTGTTGCTGTTCGCGCGGTTCTGGCGCAACGCGTTCCATGCGAGCTGGCGGCGGGGCTGAGGGATCGCCCGATCTTTCGGGTTTCGACCGGGAGTTCGGTGGCTGCGCGCTTTTACTCCTTCTCCCCTTTGGGGAGAAGGTTGGGATGAGGGGCGGGTGCTCGCGATCACGCGACAACCGAGCGATATCTCCAGCGTGCCGCTTACGCAGCGGGCGTTCCGAACCGCTGCCGCGGTCCGGGTCACTTTTCTTTTGCTGGCCCAAAAGAAAAGTAACCCAAAGAAAATGGCCTTAAGGGCTGGCAGCATTGCGTGGGATAGAAGCGTCGGAAGGTCGCGACGACCTGATCGTTGGTAGCCCATGGCGCGAGACCGCCGCTACACCGCAACGCGGCGAAGCGGTGAGGACTCAAAGCAGGCTCGACCGCCGGCAGGCGGTCGAAACGGCCGGTCCGTCCCACGGGGACTTCCTTCGGTTGTAGGTGGCAAGCTGGCCCAACGCTCGATTGGAGACTTGGGGCGAGTACCCAGCCCTTATCCGAACCTTCTCGCCAGACGACAGAAGGAGCCAACGCCAAGCCCCCCTGTCATCAGCACCACATGACCTTCGCCGCGCGAACGGCTACGCTGTTGCGGACATTCTGAGGAACTTCGCATGACGGAGCGTCGCCCCAACGGCTTTTGGGCCTTTCTCTGCGTCTTTGGGCGCGGCATCAACGTGGTCAGGCTGGTCATCCTCAACCTGGTCTTTTTCTTCGTCCTGTTCCTCTTGCTGCTGGTGCTGGCGGTCGGCCTTATAAGCAGCCGCGCCGACCGCGTCGTGCAGAATGACAGCGTGCTGGTGATCAAGCCGCAGGGCGAACTGGTCGAGCAATACAGCCTCGATCCGCTGCAGCGCGCCGTGCAGACGTTTTCCGGCAACCCGCCCAGGCAGGTGCAGCTGCGTGATCTGGTCGGCGCCATCGATGCGGCGGCCAAGGACACGCGCATCACGCGCATCCTGCTCGAGCCCGGTGAGATGCAGGGCGGTGGTTTTGCCGCGCTGCGCGAAGTCGGTGCGGCGCTGGACCGTTTTCGCGCTGCGGGCAAGCCGGTGATCGTATGGGCGGCGGATCTCGACCAGGGCCAGTACTACCTCGCCGCACATGCCGATCGCGTGCTCGTCGATCCGCAGGGCGGCGTGATGATTACCGGCCTCGCCAACTACCGCCTGTTCTACAAGAACCTGCTCGACAAGCTCGGTGTGGACGTGCACCTGTTCCGCGTGGGCCAGTTCAAGAGCGCGGCCGAGCCCTACATCCTCGACCATGCCTCGCCCGAGGCGAAGGAAGCGGACAGTTTCTGGATGGGCGGCTTGTGGGATACCTACATCGACGAAGTGGCGAAGCTGCGCAAGCTCGATCCCGCCACCTTGCGTGCGGACATCAATGGCCTGCCGGAGCAGATCGCCAGTACGCGCGGCGATCTCGGCCAGCTCGCGCTTGAGCAGCATCTGGTCGATGGCGTGGCCACGCCGGCCGAGCTGGAAAACATGATGCGCAAGGAAGGCGTGCCTGCCGGCAAGAAGGGCGAAGGATTCCGCCAGGTTTCGTTCCAGCGTTACGCCAATACCCTGCCTAACGACGATGGCACGTTCACGCCCGGTGTATCCGTGGTGGTGGCCGAGGGCGAGATTGCCGGCGGCAAGCAGCCGCAGGGCGAGGTGGGTGGTGAGTCCACCGCGAAGCTGATCCGCGATGCTCGCCAGGACAAGCGCACCAAGGCGCTGGTGCTGCGCGTCAACTCGCCCGGTGGCGAAGTGTATGCGGCAGAGCAGATTCGTCGCGAAGTCGCGCTGACACGCGCCGCCGGCATCCCCGTGGTGGTGTCGATGGGCAACGTGGCCGCCAGCGGCGGCTATTGGATCTCCATGAATGCCGACCGCATTTATGCGCAGCCCAATACGATCACCGGTTCCATCGGCATCTTCGGCATGGTGCTCACGGTGCCGGGCACGCTGGACAAGCTCGGCGTCAGGAGCGATGGCGTCAGCACCAGCCCGCTCGCCGGAGGCTTCGATATCACGCGTCCGCTGGATCCCAAGGCCGGCAACGTGATTCAGGCGATCATCGAAAAGGGCTACCGCGATTTTGTCGGCCAGGTCGCCAAGGCGCGCGGCAAGCAGTACGACGCCGTCGACACCATCGCGCAGGGTCGCGTGTGGACCGGACAGCAGGCACTCGAGCGTGGACTGGTCGATCAGCTTGGTGGCCTGGGCGAGGCGGTGGCCGACGCCGCCTCCCGCGCGAAGCTGGGCAAGACTTACGCGGTGCGCTACGTGGAAGAGCCGCTTGGTGGCTTCGAGCAATTCCTGGTGGGGCTCAATGACAACGCCATGGTGCAGGTCGCCCAGGCCTATGGCGTGCACCTGCCGGCATGGGTTGCGCAGATCGATGCGATGGCGCCGGAGTTGAAGCTGTTGCGTAACGCCAAGGCAGGTCATCCCAACGTCTACGCGTACTGTTTCTGCGCGCCGCGCTAAGCCCTGGCGCAGCCGCTTCAGTGAAGAGAAGCCCCGGTCGAACCGGGGCTTCTTCATGTTTGCGATGGGTTATTCGACCGCTGCGCTGTAGTAGTCGCCGTACCGCTGCACGCGTACCGGCATGTCAAACGTCTTGGACAAGGCGGCATCGGTAAGCACCTCGGCCTTGTCGCCGTGCTGCACCAGCTGGCCATCGCGCAACAGGGCCACCTGGGTGATCTCAGGCAGGATCTCTTCGATGTGATGGGTGACCAGCAACAGCGTGGTGCCGTTGCGGGCAAGCTGGCGCAGGCTTTCCAGGAAGCGTCGACGGCTGGCCATGTCGAGGCCTGCACATGGCTCATCGAGCAAGAGCGCGCGAGGGCGATGCACCAGGGCGCGCGCAATCAGCACGCGCCTCGCTTCACCCGTAGACAGGCTGGCCATACGGCGTCCGAGCAGATGCTCCGCGCCGGCGTGTCGCAAGGCCTCGTCGGCGCGTTCGCGCATGGACGCGGTAACGCGATGATCGAGTCCCAGGCGGCGTGCGGCGAAGAAACTCGACAGTACGGCTTCGGAGACTTCCAGCGCGGCGTCGCTGCTGCAGTCGTCCTGCAGCGAAGGCGAGACGATGCCCAGCAGGCCGCGCAACTCGGACACATGCCAGCGATCCCGATTGAACACGCGCATGGACGCGCGCCCGTCGCCGCGCGCCAGTGGATAGATCTCGCGCGTGATAAGCCTTACCAGGGTGGATTTACCGGCACCGTTGGCGCCGAGGATGGCGGTATGCTCGCCCGCGTTGATGCGCAGGCTGAAGCGGTCAAGGATAAGGCGATCGCCGCGCATCACGCTGGCGTCGTCGATCTCCAACAGGGGCACGTTGCCCAGGTCATCGGGGGAAGGGGCGTTCATGCTGGACACGATGCCCGTATGGACGTCGATTTGCCAAGCCCCTGGTTAAGGGGCGTGAGGCGCTCATTGCTCGGCCGTTTGCATCGCCTGGCGCTGTTTCTCGGCTTGCTGGTCGACCGTCTTCTGCACATCACGGGCGCGTTGTTCGTCTTTTTTCATGTTGTCCCAAGGCGTTGCGACGCGGGCGGTGCTGGCCGCCGCAGGCTGGGATTGCGGTTCTGGCGGCTTGCCGGAGCAGGCGGCGAGGGCGCAGAGACAGAGCGTCGGGGCAAGCCATTTCATGGACGATCCTCGTTAGTGTCCGCCTCAGTGTTACGCCTGGCGGCGAAGGCGGCAAGCATGACCCGGTTGGAGGGAGGCCGGAACAGGCTCTATGCTTCGCGCATGAACAGTCGAATCGACGCCTGGCAACTGCAGGGCCATACCGCCTTGATCACCGGTGCCAGCAAGGGCATTGGCTATGCCGCCGCGCGCGAGTTGGGCGGCCTCGGCGCCAACCTGCTGCTGGTCGCACGCGATGTCGATTACCTCGAACAGGTACGCGTGGAGTTGGTCGACGATTTTCCCGGCATCGAGGTGCTGGCCTTCGGCGCGGATCTCGGCGAGCAGGAGGAGCGGCTGGCAGTCTTCGATTGGGTGGCCGATCTCGGTGCGCCGCTGTCGTTGCTGGTCAACAACGCGGGTGGCAACCAGCCCGCGCCGACGTTGGCCTATCGCGAGGACGAATACCACGCGATCTTCGAACAGAATGTGTTCTCCGCTTTCGAGATGTGCCGGCTCGCCCATCCACAGCTCGTGCAGCATGCCCATGCGGCGATCGTGAATGTAGGGTCGGTTTCGGGCGTGACGCACGTGCGTACCGGTTCGCCTTATGGCATGAGCAAGGCGGCTTTGCATCAGCTCACGCGCAACCTCGCCGTGGAGTGGGCCACCGATGGTATTCGCGTCAATGCGGTGGCGCCGTGGTACATCCGCACGCAGCGCTCCGAGCCGGCCTTGGCCGACGACGAGTATCTGGACGAAGTGCTCGATCGCACGCCACTGCGCCGGATTGGCGAACCGGAGGAAGTGGCTGCGGCGATTGCCTTCCTGTGCCTCCCTGCCGCGAGCTACATCACCGGCCAGGTGCTGGCGGTGGATGGTGGCTTCCTTAACTACGGGTTTTGATCGCGCGCTTATCCACAGCGGGTGTGGACAGCGGTAGGTCTAGCCTGTGGATAGGCACGGCAAGTGCCTGTCAGCGCGACGATTTCATCATCCTGCTCAGTTTGGCGTCACGCGCCACGCAGTTTTCCACAGGATTTGGGGAAAGCCTGGTAGCAAGCCTGTGGAAAACTCTGCAACGGCCTTGCGTGGCGGTGACTTGCATGGCATTGCGCAAAAAATGCGCAACGCTCTCCCCTCAACAGCCGCGTAGCTGCTCGCGCAATTCCTGTTCGCGTTTTTCCAGCGGCGGTTGATCGCTTTTGAACGCACGCTTGAGCTTGGTCTCGGTGGCATCCAGGGCCTCGCGCAGTTCGTGGCAGGTTTCCTGCGGCGTCAGTTCGCGGCACTGGTCCTGTACCCATACGAAGTAGTTCGCGATCAGCCCCGGCCTTATGCGGCCACGATTGAGTTCGGGTGCGGAGGCACCGGCGCTGTTGGGTGGTCCGTAGACCTGCGACAGCGGCAGCGACCCGGCGCCGAGGATGCCGTAGGGCACCTGGTACGGTTGTGGGTCACCGTTGTCGCTGAGATAGGTCTTGCCGTCGGTGGCGCTGATGCAGGTATACATCAGCGGCAAGGGAGGCAACGGTTCGACCGGCTCGGGTGGCGGCGATGGTTCCGCCGCGACGGTGGCCGCGGGGGC
>DASXND010000005.1:0-3679 GCA_036495265.1 Dyella sp. | reverse complement strand
CATCCCCGAAGACGACCCGCGCAACCCGGCGGTGATCGCGGACAACGTGGGCGACAATGTGGGCGACTGCGCCGGCATGGCGGCCGATCTGTTCGAAACCTATGCGGTGACGTTGATCGCAACCATGTTGCTGGGCGGCGTCATGGCCGAGCAGGCCGGCAGCAACAGCGTGCTGTTCCCGCTGCTGCTGGGTGGTGCATCCATCGTCGCCTCGGTCATCGGTACGTTCTTCGTGAAGGCGCGCGGCCCCAAGATCATGAATGCGCTGTATGCCGGTGTCGCCGTGTCGGCCGTGCTTGCCGCCATCGCGTTCTGGCCGATCACCAGCCAGCTGATGGCCGACTCGTCCTACGGCGTGGGCCATATCTACGGCTGTGCCTTGATCGGCCTGGCGCTGACCGGCGCCATGGTGGTGATCACCGAGTACTACACGGCCACTGAGTACGCTCCGGTGCAGCACGTGGCCAAGGCGTCCACCACCGGCCACGGCACCAACATCATCGCCGGCCTTGGCGTCTCGATGAAGTCGACGGCGCTACCGGTGCTCGCCGTGTGTGCGGCGATCTGGGGCTCCTATTCGCTGGCCGGCCTTTATGGCATCGCCATCGCGGCAACCGCGATGCTCAGCATGACCGGCATGATCGTGGCGCTCGATGCGTACGGCCCGATCACCGACAACGCAGGCGGCATCGCCGAAATGGCCGACCTACCGCCGGAAGTGCGTGGCATCACCGACCCGCTCGATGCGGTAGGCAACACCACCAAAGCGGTGACCAAGGGTTACGCGATCGGCTCCGCCGGCCTCGCCGCGCTGGTGCTGTTTGCCGACTACACGCATAACCTCCAGCAGCATCTCAACGTCACTGATTTCCGCTTCGATCTTTCCAATCACTACGTGATCATCGGCCTGTTGATCGGCGGCCTGATCCCCTACCTGTTCGGTGCCATGGCGATGGAAGCCGTGGGTCGCGCGGCAGGTGCGGTGGTGGAAGAAGTGCGCCGACAGTTCCGCGAGATCAGCGGCATCATGGAAGGCACCACCAAGCCGGATTATTCGCGCGCGGTGGACATGCTGACCAAGTCGGCGATCAAGGAAATGCTGGTGCCGTCGTTGCTGCCCGTGCTGGTGCCGGTACTGGTGCTGTTCGGCTTCAAGTGGCTGGGCGGTGTGGAAGCCGGTGCGCAGGCCTTGGGCGGCGTACTGATCGGCACCATCGTCACCGGCCTGTTCGTGGCCATCTCCATGACCACCGGCGGTGGTGCATGGGATAACGCGAAGAAGTACATCGAGGACGGCCATTTCGGCGGCAAGGGATCGGAAGCGCACAAGGCCGCTGTCACCGGCGACACCGTGGGCGATCCGTACAAGGACACGGCCGGACCGGCGGTGAATCCGCTGATCAAGATCATCAATATCGTGGCCCTGTTACTGATACCTCTCTTGTAACCGAAGCGCGTTCGATCACCACTAGGTCGATCGGGCGAACCCGCACGGCACGTTTGCCCCCTCTCCCCTCCGGGGAGAGGGTTGGGGTGAGGGGTCACGCTGGCCTCAGTTTCGCTTTGGCATCAACAAAAGCTCGCTCAAGGCAACCATCCCGCAAACACCCGCCCCTCACCCCGACCTTCTCCCCGGAGGGGAGAGGGAGCACAAAAAAAGGAAACCGCATGGCATCCAAGACTTCGCTCTGGCTGGCACTGGCGCTGGGCCTCACACTAGGCGGCATGACGCACGCAACTGACAAAGTGATGCCGGCTGCTCCGGCAAGTAATGATCCCAACCTCTGGCTTGAAAATATCGACGGCGCCAAGCAGCTCGACTGGGTCAAGCAACAGAACGCCGAGACGGTCAAGAAATACGCCGACAGCACCGAGTTCAAGCAACTCGATGCGCGCATTCTCGAAGTGCTCGATTCAAACGCGCGCATTCCGATGGTGAGCAAGATCGGCGATCACTTCTACAACTTCTGGCGCGACAAGGATCATCCCAAGGGTCTATGGCGCCGCACGACGCTGGACGAGTACCGCAAGGAAAAGCCGGCATGGGAAACCGTGATCGATCTCGACGCATTGGCAAAGACCGAGAGCGAAAACTGGGTCTGGCACGGTGTGGAATGCCTGAAGCCTGCTTACCAGCGCTGCCTGATCTCCCTTTCACGCGGTGGTGCCGATGCCGACGTCGTCCGCGAGTTCGACCTGCCCGGCAAGCAATTCGTCAAGGGTGGTTTCGAACTGCCCGAGGCCAAGAGTCGCGTCGCCTGGATGGACCAGGACCATCTCTACGTCGCCACCGACTTCGGCCCCGGCTCGATGACCACATCGAGCTATCCGCGCATCGTGAAGGCATGGAAGCGCGGTACGGCGCTGTCCAGCGCCACCACCGTTTACGAAGCCAAGCACGACGACATGAGCGTCTCGGCAGCGCGCGACAACACGCCCGGATTCGAACGTGACTTCGTCGTTCGCCAGATTGCCTTCTACGACAGCGAGACGTTCGTGCGCGGCCAGGACGGCAAGCTCACCAAGATCGACGTGCCGACCGACGCCAACACCGACGTGCATCGCGAATGGCTGCTGATCGAGCCGCGCAGCGACTGGAACGTCGGCGGCAAGGTCTACAAGTCCGGCTCGCTGCTGGCGGCCCGCTTCGACGAATACATGCAGGGCAAGCGCGAGCTCACAGTGTTGTTCGAGCCGACCGAAAGCACGGCCCTGGACGGCTATTCGTGGACCCGCCATCAGTTGATTCTCAACGTGATGGACGACGTGGTGAACAAGCTTGAAGTGTTGACGCCGCAGGCCGGCGACTGGAAGCGCGAAAGCCTTGGTGGCGCGCCCAAGCTGTCCACCATCGCAGCGGGCGCGGTGGACGAAGACACCAGTGACGACTACTTCCTCACGGTCACCGGCTTCCTGCAGCCGACCACGCTGTACTACGGCACGCTCGGCCAGGGCGAAGCTCAAGCCATCAAGCACAGTCCGAGCTTCTTCGATGCCTCGCGTTATGCGGTGAGCCAGCACTTCGCCACGTCCAAGGACGGCACCCGCGTGCCGTACTTCGAGATTGCCCCGACGAACCTCAAGGCCGATGGGAAGAACCCGACCCTGCAGTACGGCTACGGCGGTTTCGAAATCTCGCTGCAGCCAAACTACAGCGGCAATGTGGGCCGCGCCTGGCTGGAAAAAGGCGGCGTCTACGTCATCGCCAACATCCGTGGCGGCGGCGAATATGGTCCGCGCTGGCACAAGGCCGCCTTGAAGGCTAATCGCCTGCGTGCCTACGAGGATTTTGCGGCGGTTTCCGAAGACCTGTTCGCGCGCAAGATCACCTCGCCGCAGCACCTGGGTGCGATGGGCGGCAGTAATGGCGGCTTGCTGATGGGCAATATGCTCACGCTGTATCCGCAGCTCTATGGCGCCATCGTCAGCCAGGTGGCCCTGCTCGACATGCAGCGTTACACGCACCTGTCGGCAGGTGCCTCATGGATCGCCGAATACGGTGATCCGGACAAGCCGGCCGAGTGGTCGTGGATCAAGACCTTCTCGCCGTATGCGAACGCCAAGGCCGCACAGAAGTACCCGCCGGTGCTGTTCACCACCTCGACGCGCGACGACCGGGTGGGTCCGGTGCACGCGCGCAAGATGTACGCCAAGCTGGACCAGCTGGGCTATGACACCA
>DASXND010000004.1:0-18872 GCA_036495265.1 Dyella sp. | reverse complement strand
TCGATGTGGAAGCGACCCAGCTTCGCCTGCTCGGCCAGGGGGGCTGCACGCGAGACCGCCTCGAGCACGCCTGGCCAGTCCTGCGAGGCCATCGCGGCATACGCATGGGCCATGGCACTCAACATCTCCACGTTGCGCCGCCACAACGGCCCACGTCGGGGGCTTTCGCTGGCAACCAGTTCGTCAATCCTGGCGATCAGCGCGCTGCAGGTTTCGCGGCGGAAACGGCTTGCATGCATGCGCACCTGCTCGCCCAGGCTGGCGATGCATAGGCGGGGAAGTCGCCGCGCGACGCCAATGGCAAACGTCGCCTCGAGCATGTCGAGCGCGCGATGCTCCTCGCCCTGCGCCGCGGCCAGGCGGGTAGCTGTGCGGTACCCGACCAGGATGGCTTCTGGCGCTGCCACCCGCTCAAGCACATCCAGCCGGTTGGCAAGCAGCGCCACTGCCTCATCCAGGCGGTCGCATTCGTAGGCAATCGATGCGAGCAGCGCGGCGAACATGCATGACAGCGGGTGCCGGCGACCGAACTTGGCGTCCATGGAACCCAGCGCCGAGCGCAAGCCGTCTTCGGCGAGGCGGATCTGCCCCTCCCACAGAAAACTCAGCCCGATGATGAATTCCCGCCACCGCGCCGAATAGTCCAGCTCCCGCGGCAACTCCGTGTCCGGCGCACTGCACAGGCGGCGCGCGCCGGCCGGGTCCCCTTGCAGCAGCGCCATCATGGCGAGGCGATTGACGTGCATACTGCGGAATTTGTGTTCGGTACCGGGTGCAGCGTCCTTCCACGGCGCCAGCATGCCGACGCATCGGTCGGGATCATCCGCGTAGTAAGCCGCGCCGCTTGCGATCAGTACGCACTCATAGCGCAAGGCAAGGTTGACGTCCGGCCGCGAGAGGATGAGTCCGACCATCCGCTCCGCCTCCTCGTGGCGTTCGCTCACCGCCAGCGACCAGGCGGCGGCCAGGCGCAACTGCGGATGCTGATCGAGCACCGATTCGGGCAACACGTCGAGCCATTCGCGCATGGTGCCCATGTGACCCTGGATCACGGCCTCGTAAAGGCCTTTCTGGGCCAGCTCGACGGCCACGCCTTCCCTGCCCGCTTCCCGCGCATGGCGCGCTGCCTGGGTGAGCATGCCGTGTGCGGCGAACCAATCCTGCGCGCGGCTGTGCAAATCCGCCCGCTCCTGCTCCGGCAATTCCGCCAGGCGCAAGCGCAGTGCGTCGCACGCCAGCATATGCAGCCGATACCAGTCCGAATCCTCGCCGACGACGAAGATTGGCGTCTCCCGCGCCAATCGCGCCAGCCGTTGCGGCGCCTCCTCGTCACCGGTGAGTGCGATGCACAGGTCCGGATGCAGCTGGTCAACCACGGCAACGCGGGTGAGGAACGCGACGTCCTCCGCCGCCAGCTTTGCCGTGAGCGCCTCCACCAGCTGATTGCGTGACTCGGGTGAGTGCGCCCCCACCACGCTGCGCAGGTCGCTTCCCCGCTCCATTGCCGCCAGCACGAGTTGCAAGCCGAGCGGCCAGCCCTCGGTCATCTCGTGGAGCCGTGCGCAGGTGTCCGGATCGGCCTTGGCGCCGATGCGGTTGCGCACGAGGGTGATGGTCTCCTCGAGCGTGAAGCGCAGTGTCTCGACGCCCACGGAAGTGCATTGCCCATAGGCGCGCAAGTCGGCCACCATCGAATCCAGTTCGCCGCGCCCCGCCGCGACTACGCGCAGGTTGGGCGGCGCGTTGTGCAGCAAATAGTTCAGTGCCGCCTGGCTGCTTGGATGCAGGCGTTCGGCTTCGTCGATCATGAGCACCATCGATAGCGACGCCTGCGCGATTTCGCTCAACCAAGCCGTGACGCCTTCGTACTCGCCCAACGCCACCGATGCACTCTCGATCAGCGTGGCGCCAAACTGAGGGCGGCCGCATCCCATGCGTACCGCCAGCACGAGACTATGCAGCATGCGTTGGGGATCGGGGCTGCCGTCGGCCGAGATCCACGCCACGGCCCAGCCTCGGGCGAGATATTCATGGCGCCACTGCGCCAACAGCGAGGTCTTGCCGAATCCTGCCGGCGCCTGGACCAGGATGACCGAGCGATCGCGGAACTGTTCGTCGTCCAAGCCCAGCCGTGGCCGTACCAGCAGGTACCGCGGCGCCCGTGGCGGCGTGGTCTTCAGAACAAGTTCGGCGATGGCGGGGGCGGCCCCGCCGGGCGAGATGGCCATCAAACGGATCCAGTTAAGCTGGTGGCGCGGATTACCCCAGCGGATGACGCCATGTCGACCGTGCGTTGCACTGTGCGATTCCTATCAACGACCTGCGTCGCAAGATCATTGTAGACACGCAAGCTCTGGCGTGGCCACTCATCACCCCGCCTTCACGGCACTCCCCCTCCTTGCCGGGGGGGGTGTGTGCGGCCAGCGATACCTAGCCTTGGTCCTGTGACAAAACAGGTCTGGCGTTCTGGTCGCGTTGCGACTGCGGTCGAGTTGGAGGGAATGCCAATTCGGCAGGGGTGGAGTCCCGGAGATGGTCCGTAGCGCGAAGGGCTTTACTTGCCGCGTGGCTGCGCCTCCGAGAAAGAGTACTGGCGGATTTCATCGCTACCCACGCAAGCACAAATGTTCCGGCGGCCACCGCAGGGTGTGGTGGGTTCGCCGCCCGGAGTCACGGGTAGCACACCTGTCTGGAGTCTGCATGTACCGTCATCTCCTCGTTCCGCTCGATGGCAGTGATCTTTCGATCGAAACGGTCAGCAGGGCCGTGAATCTGGCGCGCGCGCTGGGGGCACGGGTCAGTTTTCTGCATGTGCAAGACAGCCATGTCGCCGACGGCGACCATGAGGCGCTCGATCTTGCCGCGCCGGCCGCCTACGCCGATGCTTATCAGGAGCGCGCCAGCACACTGCTGACCAAGGCCGAGGCAGCGGCCCGCGCCCTGGGTGTGCCATGCGATTCCAGCATCCGCGTGAGCGACATGCCGCACGAGGCCATCCTCGACACGGCGCGCAAGGCCGGTTGCGACCTCATCTTCATGGCCTCGCACAGCCGCCGAACTGCCGTGGACACGCCGCTCGGTTCGCAGACGCTCAAGGTGTTGACGACGGGCGAACTACCGGTGCTGGTATCCTCTACGCGGGATGCCGGCCACACCCATCCGATGGTTGACGTCATTCGCGACGAGCACCGTTCGCTGGCCACCGTTCTGCACGCGTGGCTGCGCCTGCTCGACCAATGCGACCGACATGGCGCGGCGGCGGACACTGATCTGATGCGCGCCATGGCTCACTACATCACGGAAGTTCCTTTGGCATTGCATCAGCCAAGGGAACACGACTACCTGTTCCTGGTGTTGCGCGGGCGTACCGCCTCGGTGCATGCCGAACTGGACGAACTCGAGCGTCAGCACGAACGCGAACGCGCCATGGCCGAGGCTCTGGGCGACATGGTCGAGCGCTACGACCGCGGCCAAGTCACCCTCGCGCAGCTGCGCGGCGTTGTCGAAACCTACGCGCGCTTCATGTGGGAACACATGGGGCGGGTCGAAGGCGTGATCCTGCCGGCGGCCCAGCGCTATCTCACCGAAGCCGATTGGAACGACATTCAGTCGGCGGCCACCCGCCCCCATGACTCTCGCCCCCGTGGAGAGACCCAGGCGGCCTGGCGGCAACTCTTTTCCCGCATTGCCCACCTGGCGTCGCCATGAATCCATGCAGCCCAGTTGTCAGCAGTAACCGGCGCTCGTCGCCGGCGCTTTGAGTCAAGGAGAATCGCTTGGAACACGCCATCCGCTTTTATGAAGCCGGCAGCCCTGATGTGCTGCGCTACGAAACGACCCAGGTCGGTGCCCCCGGACCGGGCGAAGTCCGGCTGCGCCACCAGGCGGTAGGTCTCAATTTTGCCGACACCTATTTCCGCAACGGCACCTACCCCATTCCGTTACCGAACGGCATGGGTGTTGAAGCTGCCGGCGTAATCGAGGCCATCGGCCCGGATGTCACCAACGTCGCCGTAGGCGACCGCGTGACCTATACGGGCTTTATGAACACGCTCGGTGCCTACAGCACAGCCCGGCTGGTGCCCGCTGCGCCCCTGATCCGGCTGCCGGAAGCGATCGACTGCGAAACCGCCGCGGCAATGACCATGCGCGGACTCACCGCGGCCTACCTGATGCGCCGCATCTATCCGTTCCAGTCCGGTGAAACGATCCTGTTGCACGCCGCCGCGGGTGGTGTTGGCCTGATCGTCTCGCAATGGGCCAAGCTGCTCGGCCTGCGCGTCATCGGCACGGTATCGACCGAGGAAAAAGCGGCGGTTGCACTCGCCCACGGCTGTGACGCCGTCATCAACTACAGCCACGAGAACATCGCTGCGCGCGCGCGCGAACTGACCGACGGCAAGGGCGTGTCGGTGGTGTTCGATTCGGTGGGCAAGACCACCTTCATGGGCTCGCTCGATTCGCTCCGTCGCCGCGGACTGATGGTCTGCGTCGGCACGGCCTCCGGCACCATTCCGCCATTCGACCCGCAGATCCTGGCCATGAAGGGCTCGCTGTACCTGACGCGCCCGGCCTTGGCCGACTACATCGCCGACCCGGCCGACAAGTCCGCGCTCGCCTACGAGCTGTTCGGCCACGTCTCGTCGGGCCGCATAAAGATCGAGATCAACCAGCGGTATGCGCTTGAGGATGCGGTGCAGGCGCATCGCGACCTCGAGGGACGCAAGACCACTGGATCGTCGATCTTCGTTATCTGAGGCAACGCCATGCGCATCGAACCACTGACCTGCAATATTGGCGCCGAACTGTTTGACGTCAATCTTGCCGACGCCGTCCACGATGACGGCTTGTTCGCCGAGATCAAGGCCGCGTTGCTCGCGCGCAAGGTGCTGTTTCTGCGTGACCAGGACATCAGTCGCCAGGACCACGTCGCCTTCGCGCGCCGCTTCGGCGAGCTGGAGGATCATCCGGTGGTGCCCAGCCATCCCGATGCGCCTGGGCTGGTGCAGATCTACAAGACCCCCGAAACGCCGATCGATCGCTACGAGAACGCCTGGCACACCGACGCCACCTGGCGCGAGTCGCCGCCGATGGGTTGCGTGCTCCGCTGCGTGGAATGCCCGCCGGTGGGCGGCGACACCATGTGGGTCAACATGGTGGCTGCCTACCAGATGCTGCCCGCCCATGTAAAAACGCAGATCGCCAATCTGCGCGCGCGCCACAGCATCGAGGCCTCGTTTGGCGCCGCGATGCCGATCGAGAAACGCTACGCACTCAAGGCCCAATTCCCGGATGCCGAACACCCGGTGGTGCGGACGCATCCCGAAACGGGCGAGAAGGTGCTGTTCGTCAACGCCTTCACCACGCACTTCACCAATTTCCATACGAAGGACAACGTCTGCTTCGGCCAGGATGCGAATCCGGGCGCAGGCCTCCTTCTCAATTACCTGATCAGCCAAGCCTACATCCCCGAATTCCAGGTGCGCTGGCGCTGGAGCAAGAACAGCGTGGCGATCTGGGACAACCGCTCCACCCAGCATTACGCCGTCATGGACTACCCGCCCTGTCATCGCAAGATGGAACGCGCAGGGATCGTTGGTGACAAGCCGTACTGACCGCATGCGACACCGCCCCTGTCCGACCCGGACACCCAAAGCATCATTGCCATTGCAAGAGGAGACAGACTATGAACTTCCTTGACGGTTCGCTCATCCCCGAATACCAGCAAAAGCTCGTCATCACGGCGGCGCCTTATGGTCCCGAGTGGATCCCTTCGGATTTTCCGGAAGACATCCCTGTCACCATGGAAGCGCAGATCCAGAAGGCGGTCGACTGCTACAACGCCGGCGCCTCCGTGCTGCACCTGCATGTGCGCGAGTTGGACGGCAAGGGCTCCAAGCGCCTTTCCAAATTCAATGAACTGATCGCCGGCGTGCGCAAGGCGGTGCCGGACATGGTCATTCAGGTCGGCGGTTCGATCTCCTTCGCGCCCGAGTCCGACGGCTCGGCCGCCCAGTGGCTGAAGGACGACACCCGCCACATGCTGGCCGAACTCGACCCCAAGCCGGACCAGGTAACGGTCACCGTCAATACGACCCAGATGAATGTGGTCGAGCAGATGGAGATGGAGGACCTCGCCGGCACGTCCCTGGCCGAGCCGCAGACCTACCAGGCCTATCGCGAAATGATCGTGCCCTCGGGCCCCGGCTTCATCGAGGAACACGTCAAGCGCCTGACTGCCGCCGGCATCCAGAGCGCCTTCCAGTTTTACAACATCAACAGCTACGAGACGGTGGAACGCCTGGTTCGCCGCGGCGTCTACAAGGGGCCGCTGGTGATGAATTGGGTGGCGATCGGAGGCGGCATGGACGCGCCCAACATCTACAATCTGGCCAACTTCCTGCGCGCCATCCCCGACGGCTCCATGCTGACGGTGGAAAGCAGCATGCGCAACGTGCTGCCCGTCAACATGATGGGTATCGCCATGGGCCTGCATGTGCGCTGCGGCATCGAGGACAACCTGTGGAACCAGTCGCGCACCGCCAAGATGACGACGGTGCAACAGATCGAACAGTTGGTGCGCATTTCGCGCGAGTTCGGTCGTGACATCGCCACGGGCAAGGAGGCGCGCGAGATCCTGCAGATCGGTGTGTTCTACGACACCATCGAGGAGACCCTGGCCGCCAACGGCCTTGCGCCGAATCGCAAGCCAGCCAAGCCTGGTCCTGCCAACCTCGCCGCCTCAACCGTAACGGCCGAACGGGCCACCGCGTGACGCGCGCGGTAGCGACATCCAAGCCGGCGTAGATGCCAACGAGAAGTTCGCTTTGGGAAGGGACGATCCCGTCATCGCCACGAAGGGTACGGGAATGACCGCCCTGCCCTTCGTGAACGTACAGGTTGTTTGACCTGTCTCGCCACGCGTGGCCAATCCTTGGCCAGCAACGAGGAGTCTGAAGTGGGAATGCAATATGCTGAGGCGTCACCGGCCATCGTGTCGGCACCGTCTGTCACGCCAAGAGCTTACGCATGGGTGGTGTTTGCACTCACCTTTGCACTGCTGCTGTCCGACTACATGTCCCGGCAGGTGCTTAATGCCGTCTTTCCGTTGCTCAAGGCCGAATGGGGCTTGTCGGATACGCAGCTAGGCTCGCTTTCCGGCATTGTTGCGCTGCTGGTAGGCGTACTCACCTTTCCGCTCTCGGTGCTTGCCGATCGTTGGGGGCGCGTGCGCAGCATCATCCTGATGGGCACGCTCTGGAGTCTCGCTACGCTCGCCTGTGGTGTCGCCACCAACTACGGCCAAATGCTCACCGCCCGGTTTTTCGTCGGGCTCGGTGAGGCGGCGTACGGCAGTGTGGGGATTGCGCTGATTATCAGTATCTTCCCGGCCCACCTGCGCTCAACCTTGACGGGCGCCTTCATGGCTGGAGGCGCTTTCGGTTCCGTGGTTGGTATGGGCCTCGGCGGTGTATTCGCTGCGCGGTTCGGTTGGCGCTCCGCCTTTATCGTCATGGCGATCTTCGGCGCGGCCCTCGTCGTAACGTATGCACTGACCGTCAATGAGCGCCGCGTGCGCGGTAGCGCCGCCGCGGCAACGCAGTTGCGTCAGAGCCGCCCGGGTTTCAGCATGTCCCTGCGCAACCTGTTCGCCGGCCTCTTTTCCACGACCTCGGTGATCTGCGCTTATATCGGAAGTGGACTGCAGCTATTCATCATGGCCGCGGTCATTGCCTGGATGCCGAGTTACCTCAATCGCTACTACGCGATGACACCCGACAAAGCCGGTGTCACCGCTGCTGCTTTCGTGTTGATCGGGGCGATCGGCATGGTCATCTGCGGTGCTGTCACGGATCGCGTGTGCCGCCACTCGCCACCGCGCAAGATGGCGATGGCGATCGTCTATTGCCTGACCACCGCCGTCATCCTCGGCGTGGCGTTCCAGCTGACACCGGGCGTCACCCAGCTCAGCGTGATCGGCATGGGCATGTTCCTTGTCGCCGGTACGGCTGGCCCCGCGGGTGCCATGGTCGCCAACCTCACGCCCACGCCGATTCACGCGACGGCGTTTGCCACGCTCACGCTCGCCAACAACCTGCTCGGTCTTGCCCCCGGCCCCCTGTTGACGGGCGTGCTGGCCGACCACATCGGCTTGCTGGACGCGTTCAAACTGGTCCCGTGCGTGGCGCTGTTCGCCGCCGTGGCTTTCTGGATCGGTCGCCTGCACTACAAGCAGGACATCGCCCGCGTCCAGGCGCAGGCGCTTGCCGCTGCAGCGTGACCCTTCGAGCCCTACACCGGACAAATACATCCCGTGACTAACCCAACGATCCTGCTGGTTCCCGGTCTGCGTGACCATGTCGCCGAGCATTGGCAGACGCTGCTTGAAGCGAAACTTCCCGCTACTCGCTCGGTGCCGCCGCTGGAACACGACAAGCTCAGTCGTGCCGCAAGAGTGGCCGCACTGGACGAGGCGCTCGCCGACATCGAAGGCCCCGTGATTCTGGTTGGGCACAGTGCGGGTGTCATGATCACCGCACACTGGGCGCAGACCCACCACCGCCCGATCCACGGTGCGTTGCTGGCCACCCCAGCCGATCTGGAGACGCCGTTTCCGCCTGGGTATCCGACCATGGACGCGCTGCGCGATCACGGCTGGCTGCCCATTCCATGTGCTCGCTTGCCGTTCCCCAGCATCCTCGCGTTCAGCAACAACGATCCTCTGTGCAGCGCACAACGCGCTGCCCAGCTGGGCGCGTGCTGGGGCAGCCGCCTCGTTGAACTGGGCGACGTCGGCCATCTCAACCCGCTCGCCGGGTATGGCCCGTGGCCGATGGCCGAGACCTTGATCGACTCGCTGCGATGAATTTCCCCGCGGGTGCGACCGCACCGCTCGAGCGCAGGCAGATCCAGGTCGATTTCTACTTCGACCTGATTTGCCCGTGGTGCATGATTGGCAAGCGGCAACTGGAGCGCGCCATCGACCTGATCGCGCTCGGCTATCCGGACATCGAAGTTTCCGTGCGCTGGAAATCGCTGCCTCTGCTGCCGGACATACCGCGTGAAGGCGTGCCGTTCCAGCAGTTTTATCTGAAGCGGCTGGGCAGCGTAAACGCCGTCGAGTCCCGGCGCCGCCAGATCCGGGACGCGGGTCACGCGAACGGCATCCGCTTCGACTTGGAGCGCATCGAACGGATGCCCAATACGATCGCGGCGCATCAGCTGGTCGAACACGCGGCTCGTGCGGGTGGAGCGACACTCCAGTCGCTCTTCATCGATCAGCTGTTCAACGCCTACTTTCTGCGAGGCATGGATATCGGCGATGCACAGGTGCTCGCTGATCTCGGCGAGACATGCGGCATGGCGCGAACAGCCAGTCTCGATCTTATGACCGCACCCGGAAGCACGACTCCACCCGATCAATGGCTGATTGAATCCCGACGCGCGGGCTTCTCAGGCGTACCCGGCTTCCTGTTTGGCGACCGCATGGCGCTGGCTGGCGCGCAGCCGCCGGAACTGCTCGCCAGAACCATGCTGGAATCCTTGATGCCCTGAGGGGCACTCAACCTAAACGGCAACAAAGGCCGCACTTCGGTCGCGCTGGAATCGTGACGGCCAGTCAGATGCTATCTGCTGGCGCTTGCGCCAACGCGTCGCAGCGGGTGCGATACCGGGCCAGTTCATCGAAGCCCATTTCAACACGGAATTTCGGCGTCGCGCCCGTCACCGCCCCTCTCCTGCCCCCACCGGAGTGGGGGGGGCCTTCCACCAGCTTGGGCATGAATCTCGTCAAAGCAGAAGCCACCACTGGCGGCCTCGCTGGAGAGGGGAGAGACATCCCAGGCGTGCCGATGGCATGGCGCGCGACCAGCGATCACGCAGCTCCGGCAGTAGTGACCACTCCTGAAAGATTTGCCGCGCCACCGGGGAGAGCTTCATTGGGCGGCTTGGCGAGATGTACCCGCGAGTAATGTTCCGACCACCGAACGACAACGTGATCAAGGCCGGCACTGCCAGGACCGCGAAGCGTTGTTTGTGGTGACCGGACGCCCGCCGGGGTTGCGGACACTGCACAGACACTGGGGGAGGAGAATTGCATGAAGAAGTTGAAAGGGGAGATCGAGCGCCGCGGCGCTCCAGCCATTCGTTTGATGGCATGGGCCGTGGCAGCTGCGCTCGGCTCTGTAGGAGCGGCGCACGCAACGGAACTCAACACGGGTAACCCTGACCTTGACATACGTTGGGACAACACCGTTCGCTACAACCTCGGTCAGCGCGCGAGTCCGCAATCGGCGTCGATTCTCAGGAGTCCGAACAACGACGACGGTGACCGCAATTTTGCCGACCACAGCATTGTGACCAATCGCGTCGATTTGATCAGCGAATTCGATCTGGTGTGGAAGAAGCTTTATGGCTTCCGGGTGAGCGGCACGGGCTGGTATGACGCGGCCTATAACTCGCTCGACAATACGCACGTGTCATCGTCCAATCACATCGTGAACGGCGCGCCGGCATTGGGTCTTCCCAATTACACCGACCGCTACTTCCACGGCCCCTCAGGCGAGCTGCTGGATGCGTTCGTGTTCGGCGGCTGGACGATTGACGATGTCAACGTCAACGCCAAGGCCGGCCGCTACGACGTCTTCTGGGGTGAGGCGTTGCTCAATCCGATCAACGCCATCAGCTACGGCCAAGCTTCGTTGGATATTGGCAAGCTGCTAACGAACCCCGGCGTGTCGGCCAAGGAGTTGTTCCGCCCACGCACGCAGGTATCCACGCAGATTCAGGCGACCACCAGCCTGTCATTCGAGGCTCAGTACTACCTCAGCTGGGAACAGGTGCACTACCCGGAGTCGGGCTCCTACATGAATCCGAACGATGCCGTCCTCCAGGGCGGTCAATCGCTGTACATCAATGCGACACAGCGCGCACTCCGCGGCCAGGACATTACGCCTAATCAGACGGGCGACTGGGGCATCGCCTCACATTGGTCGCCGGACGCGCTGGATGCCACGTTCGGCCTCTATTATCGCCGCACGTCGGACATCCAGCCGCAGCTTATCGTGCTCCCGGCCGTGGCTGCTCTACCCGCCGCCACATGCCGCGCACTCGGCGACAAATCACTCGGCGCAGCTTGCTACATCAACCCATCGGCGGCGAGCGTAAGCAACATCAAGCAGGGCAATATCGGCCAGTACATGGCCAGCTACGGCAGCGACATCGACGTCTATGGCTTCAGCTTCGCCAAGCAGATCCTCGGCGTCAGCGTGAGTACGGAGCTGAGCTATCGCCAAAATATGCCCCTCACCAGTATCCCGGTGCAGGTGTTGCCGGCGCCGCTGGCCAGCAAGGTAGTGGGCGCGATTACCAGCCTGCCCGACTCCGGGCAGACTGCGGGTGCCCGCGGTGACACCTGGCATATGGTCACCGACTTTGCCGGCGTGGTTCCGCAGACCCCGCTGTTCAATACCGCCAACTACGTGGTCGAGTTCGTCGGCAACGGTTGGGACAAGGTGACCCAGAACGCAGCCGCGTTCACAGGAGCCAGCACCTACACCGGCATCGACAAGCCTACGCGCACCTTCTTCGGTACCCAGGTGAACTTCACGCCGACCTGGTTCCAGGTCTATCCAGGCGTGGACCTGCTGGCGCCGGTGACCTATGCCATGGGCTTATCGGGAAATTCTGCCGTCACCTTCGGTGGCAACAAGGGCAACGGCAGCTACTCCTACGGCATCGGCGCGGATGTGCACTCGCGCTACCGCTTTGACCTGAAGTACATCGGCTACCTTGGCCGCATCGCGACCAACTCCGCCGGCGTGGTGACTTCCAGTGCGGGTCTTGCTTCGCTACTGCGGGATCGCAACTACATCGACCTCACCTTCCAGACCACGTTCTGACCGGAGTCCACCCGGCATCGTCGCGCGACAAGCGGGCATGCCGGGTGACCGATGCATCGATTGAAGTCCTTGACGCCATCACGCGACAACGCATGCAATCCTCGCCTCATGATGAGAGGCCGCCGCGGGATGCACATGTCCGAGGCAAGCTTCGTACCACTAATCTCACGCCTACGTGGAACCCGACAATGAATGGTTTGATGATGCAGCAGCCGCTGCTTGTCGCGTCCCTGCTGACCCACGCCGCACGACACCATGGCGACCGGGAGATCGTGTCTCGGCGAGTCGAAGGCGACCTTCATCGCTATCGCTTCGTCGACCTTGCCACGCGATCCCGACGCATGGCAAACGCACTGGCCGGTCTCGGCATCCGAGCTGGCGATCGCGTGGCTACGCTCGCATGGAACGGTTATCGCCACGTGGAGCTCAACTTCGCCGTGTCGGGCTCGGGAGCCGTCCTGCATACCATCAACCCGCGGCTCCATCTTGACCACATCGCCTATATCGTCGATCACGCGGACGATCAGGCGATCTTCTTCGACCTGACCTTCCTGCCCATCATGGAAGCACTGCAGGCGCGCCTGACCACGCAACGTCTTTTCGTGGCCATGTGCGACTCCGATCGCATGCCGGCCGCGACATCGATCGGCGCCTTGCTCTGCTACGAAGACCTTATCGACGCCAACGACGACGACTATACGTGGCCGTCGATGGACGAGAACACCGCCTCATCGCTCTGTTACACATCGGGGACGACAGGCAACCCGAAAGGCGTTCTGTACAGTCACCGCTCCACCGTACTGCATTCGTATGCCGGCGCGTTGCCGGATGCATTCAATTGCTCCGCACGCGACACCCTGTTGCCGGTAGTGCCGATGTTCCACGTGAACGCGTGGGGTCTGCCGTTCATCGCCTGCATGGTCGGCGCGAAACTTGTGCTTCCCGGGCCAGCACTTGATGGCCGGTCGCTCTATGAGTTGATCGAAGCTGAGCAAGTCACCATATCCGCCGGTGTGCCCACCATCTGGCAAGGCCTGCTCTCGCATGTTTCCGGACAAGCCAACGCCTTTTCGTCCATGCAGCGTACCGTGATTGGCGGCGCGCCCTGCCCTACGTCGATGGCCGCGCAGTTCCAGAAAGTGCACGGAGTCGACGTACTGCACGCATGGGGCATGACCGAACTCAGTCCGCTAGGCACGGTCTGCAGCTTCAAGCCACACCAGCTCTCACTCGCTGACGACGCGCGTTACGCCATCCAGGCCAAGCAGGGACGAGCGGTGTTCGGCATCGACATGAAGATCGTCGATCCTGATGGTAAGGCGCTGCCGTGGGACGGCGAGGCCGTTGGCGATCTAATGGTCCGAGGCCCGTGGGTTGCCAGCGCTTATTTCGGTGCCCCAACCACCCAGCCGCTCCGTGATGGCTGGTTTCCGACCGGGGACATGGCCAAGATCGACAGCGACGGTTTCATGCAGATTACCGATCGGAGCAAGGATGTCATCAAATCCGGCGGCGAGTGGATCAGTTCGATCGACATTGAAAACGTCGCCTGCCTTCACCCTTGCGTCGCGAGCGCCGCATGCATCGGCGTGCGCCATCCGAAGTGGGACGAACGCCCCTTGCTGCTGATCACGAAAACATCGGGCAGCGCGCTGGAAAAGGAGGAGCTGCTCTCCTTCTTCGAAGGCAAGCTGGCGAAGTGGTGGAAACCTGACGACGTCGTCTTCCTCGACAGTCTTCCCCTTGGCGCCACCGGAAAAGTACTCAAGAACACGCTTAGGGAGCAGTTCGGCGAGCACTACGCAGCCAGTTCGACGACGAAACCGGGCTGATTCAAGCGCTGCCGTCCTGGGCAGCGCCCAGCTCTGTAGATCGATGCGAGTGGCCGCGGCTCAAGCCGCCAGCCGATGCTCGTAATAAGGGCGCGCCCGGTCATCGAGGATGCCGTACAGGGCTTGCAAGTTGTCTGGGTCGGGGCTGAGCCAAGAGTCCACGTAGTCCGGCTTGATGGGAATGATGCAACGGTCATGGCCGGCGGCCAGCACTTCGGGCGGCGGCTCGTCGGTGATCGCGGCAAACGAGAACAGGTCGATGTCATGGTCGCCACCTGGCGACATGTTCCACAGGCATGCCACCAGCATCTCCTGTGGCGGCTGCGGATCGAACGCAAGCACCACGTTCTCTTCCTTCTCGCCCGGCCGCAACTCCCTGCCCTCCATCTTGTGGCGGGATACGTTCTCGTAGAACCGGCTCACGATCATGATGCCGTGACGGTGACCAAACAGTTTTCCCCAGACCCGTTCCAGATTGTCCCGCCGGGCGTTATAGGTGCCTGGCTTTTGCCGCTCCATTGTTTCGGTCCAACCAGGCAGACGGCATTGATAGCGCATCGGAACCACGATGCGTTTGCCGTCCTTCTCGATCATGACCGGCGCGTATTGGCCGGGGTAGATGCGCGAGTCCTTGTCCAGCGGCTGCTTGCGCTGCATGTCATCCAGATTGTGCTGCGCCGCCTTGATCTTTCGGCTGGCCACCTCCTGATCCTTGGCGGCCGCCTTCGTAGGCTTCGCTCCCGCGAGGATGGCCTCGGCCTTGGCCAAACGCTCGTTCTGCGCCCGCAGTTCGGCCGCATACTTTTCGATCTGCTCGCGATCACCCTCGGCGACCAAGGTTGCAAGTTCGAATTCATCCTCACCGCGGGGCTTTCGGAACGCCTCGCGCATAGCCTTGGGGATCTTTACCCACTGGCCATCCTTGCGCTTCTCCCAAAACAACTCCACGAAGCGCTTGAGGCTGATGACGGCCCCCCATTCACGCACGAACTTGTCGTAGTCGGCCTCGATCTGGGCGGAGTAGCACATGGTCAGGTGCTCGGCTGGCGGGATAGCGGGCCCATGGCAAGCGAAGTTCGAAGTGCGGACGTGCCATCGACACGAATGCTTGCCTGCCGGTGCTAGCGTCATGTGCACTCAACACGGGCATGACGGGAGACGACGTTCGACTAGGGATGTTTCGCAGTGCGCGGATCATAGTTCGGGTCGATATAGTCCAGACCCAAGGGTCCTATCGCGGTGATCTGGGTAATGTATTCACCCGATTTGGCGTAGTGGAAGTGTGGCTGGTTACCTGGCAGTACCACGATGCTGCCGGGAGCGTACGCGGTGAGCTTGCTCTCATCGAATTGCTCGCCCAGTCCGATGTAGAACACGCCCGACAGCACCGTGTAGACGCGGTCTTCCGGATGCCTGTGCGGCATGAATTTGTTGCCACCTGGCACCTTTACGCGGATCGTATAAGGTCCAGGCTTGGTCGGGTCCCCCACGACGATGGCCAAACGAACCGCGGGCGGGTAGGCCGGAAACGTTATCCACTGCACGTCCTCGGGCCGGATCGCGTGAAATCGGTCCTGGTCAGGCTGGTGGGCTGGGGGCGCAACCTTGGATTGACTGGTTTCTGACGCATGCACCATGACGACCCTCCTTCGACGTGAGAGACAGTTGCCAAGTACCGAATAGCGGCGTCGACGCCACCATGGTGCAATAACGCTATCTCTTCGACCCTGATCCACATGTCGTAGTGAGCAGGCATCTTAACGGTCTTGTCCGGAGGTGTTTAACGCCACTGCAGCTTCCTCTTTAGAGGAGAGCTAGGTGGCGTGAACCTCATCGCGCTAGCGCATGTCGGCTGAGCGGTTCTGGCGCCGATAGTCGGCGGGTGTCACGCCCAGCCTGCGCACGAAGGCACGGCGCAGGCCGTTGACGTCAGCATAGCCACATAGACCGGCCACCTTCTTGGGCGCGTCGTTGCCAATCTCAAGCAATCGGCGCGCCGCTTCCACGCGGACGTGTTCGACGTACTCCGCAGGCGGCACGCCAACTTCCTGATGGAATACGCGGGCAAAGTGGCGCGGACTGAGACCGACGCGGTGCGCAAGCGCAGCCACCGAATGATTCTCCGCGGGATTGGCGCCGATCCAGCGTTGCAACGCTTGTATGGCCGAGTGACCTGCCAACTCAGCCTCGCCGTGTCGACTGAATTGCAGCTGCCCGCCGGGCCTCTTGAAGAACATCACCAACTGGCTGGCGACCCGCATGGCCAGGTCGCGGCCGAGATCCTCCTCGACCAGGGCCAGGGCCAGATCCATTCCCGCGGTAACGCCGGCGGCCGTGCATACACGGCCATCGCGGACATATAGCGCATCAGCCTCGACGATCACGTCGGGGTGTCGCAGTCGCAGGGCCTCGACCACACCCCAGTGGGTCGTGATCCGACGCCCTTCGACGAGGCCGCTGGCGGCCAGGACGAGTGCGCCATTGCATATGGAACCAAAGCGCCGACTCTTTGCGGCCGTGCTTCGAAGCCACTCGAGCACGCTCAGGTTGACCGGTGCCTCGGGCAGATTGGGCGCACCTGCCACCAGCACGGTATCAAGCCGGCCCAGCGGATCGCGAAGGGTCGCATCGGGCAACAGTCGGACGCCCGACGAACTTTCGATAGCGCGCCCGGAAGTTCCGATCACCCGTAGCTGGTAGACCGTGTGTCCGGCCTGCCGGTTGGCCTCGGCGAACACGTCCAGGGGGCCTGAGACATCCAGTAGCTGGACACCCGGACAGGCGAGGATGGCAATGGTCTTGAGCATGTACTTGGCGCCGCTGCACGCGCGTGTCTGGTTCCGGCACACAATGGCATGATTTGCCATATTGCGCCAATCCATGCCATGGGAATTTGGAGTTCCAATGAGTCAGGCAAAGCCGGCGCACTTTCGTATCCGCGATTGCCCAGACCTGGAGTACACCCATGACCACCATTGCAGGAATCCACATTCCGGACAGCCAGCTGGCCCGTGAAGTCACCGACCTGGTGAGGGATACCGAAACCGATCTCCTGTTCCATCACTCGCGCCGGGTCTTTCTGTTCGGCGCGCTGACCGGCAAGAACAAGCAGCGGGTATTCGATCCCGAGCTTCTCTACATCGGCGCCATGTTCCACGACATGGGGCTCATGCCTGCGTATAGCAGCCCCGACAAGCGTTTCGAGGTGGACGGCGCCAATGCGGCTGCGGATTTTCTGCGTCGTCACGGCATTGCCGAAAATACCATCGACCTGGTCTGGACCAGCATCGCGTTGCATACAACGCCAGGCATTCCAGAATTCATGAAGCCCGAAGTGGCGCTGCTCACGGCGGGCGTCGAGATGGACGTGTTGGGCCTAGGGTTCCCCCATGTCGCGGACAGCGATCGTGCGTCGATCGTCGAAGCGCACCCGCGTGGCACGCAATTCAAGCAAGACATCATCGAGGCCTTCTATCAGGGCATCAAGCGCAAGCCGGACACGACCTTCGGCAACGTCAAGGCCGACGTGATGGCGCTCAAGGAGCCGCATTTCCATCGCGGCAATTTCTGCAGCATCATCATGGCTTCGGCATGGCCACATTGATCCTTCGACTTTCTCAGTCGCCCTATCGCCTGACCCCGCGGGCGAAAGGCTGCATGGGCGTCATCACGCATGACGTGGCTTGAGTGTTGGTTGAGGCACCCTGATCATCCCGCTGGGCGAGGACCAAGGACCGCCCGGGTGTAGGAGCGCACCCTGTGCGCGACAAAGCGGCAGGACTGCCGGTTTGCACAGCGCAAGCTGCCCGGAGGGCGAGGGCCAGGGATGGTCCGAGTGAAAACCTACGTAGCGATGACGCCGTGATCGCGCCCAGGGTGCGGTCCTACGACAGCGGATCGGGATGTCGTGAGAGCGCCCAGGCGACGTGTTCGCGCACGATCGGCGACGGGTGTTCGGCGCGAGCCAACAGCGCCTGCCGCACAGCTCGGGAGTCGGGCGCGTTGCCCAGCGCCACGGCGATATTGCGCAGCCAGCCCTCATAGCCGGTACGGCGTATCGCCATACCCTCCGTACGTTGCAGGAATTCCTGCTCACTCCATCCAAACAGTTCCACCAGTTTGGCGCCGTCCAACTGGTGGCGTGGCGCGAAATCGGGCTCCGTAGCGTCCTGCGCAAACTTGTTCCACGGGCAGATCAGCTGGCAGTCATCGCAGCCGAAGATGCGGTTGCCCATGGGCGCGCGCAGTTCCTCGGGGATGCTGCCGCGCAGCTCGATGGTGAGATACGAAATGCAGCGGCGCGCATCGAGCTTGTACGGCCCGACGATGGCTTGGGTGGGACAGATGTCGATGCAGCGACGACAGCTGCCGCAGTGGGCGCTGGCCGGTTCGTCGATGGGCAGGGGCAGGTTGGTATACAGCTCGCCCAGGAAGAAATACGAGCCTGCCTGGCGATTGATCAAGACCGTGTGCTTGCCGATCCAGCCGAGTCCGGCATTGCGCGCGAGGGCTTTTTCCAGCACCGGGGCGGAGTCGACGAAGGCGCGATAACCGAAATCGCCGATCGCTGCATGCATGCGTTCGGCCAGTTTCTGCAGCCGGTTGCGCATCAGCTTGTGGTAGTCGCGTCCTAGCGCGTAGCGGGCCACGTAACCGGCCTCGGGTTCGTCCAGCACGTTCCACGCGTTGCGTGTCCCTGGCGGTATGTAATCCATGCGCACCGAGACCACGCGAACCGTGCCTGGCTCCAATTCGTGCGGGCGACTGCGCTTGTCGCCGTGCCGGGCCATGTAATCCATGGCGCCGTGATGACCGGCATCCAGCCAGCGCTTGAAGTGCAACTCGTCTTCGCCCAGGTCCGTCCCGGCGATGCCGGCATCGGCAAAGCCCAGTTCACGTGCCCAGCGCTTGATATCAAGGGCGAGCGCAGCGTAATCGGGTGGGTGTGAGGGAGGGGCGGACATGCGCCTATTGTAGGTGCTGTAGGCATGGGTCCTGCGGCGGGCATGCCTATAATTCACGTATGACCGCCAGCGCCCATCGCCACGAGCTTTATACCGTCGACCAGGTGCGGGCGCTCGATCGCCGCGCCATCGATTCACTGGGCATCCCAGGTTACGAACTCATGCAACGCGCCGCG
>DASXND010000003.1:0-40543 GCA_036495265.1 Dyella sp. | reverse complement strand
GCCAGACCATCAGCCTGCCCGATGGCTTGCCGCATGACGAGCAGCGCCTGCGCGTGCACCGACTGATCGCCTATGCGCATGCCTTGCGCCACCTGTTGCGCGGCTCGGCGCCGGAGCAGGATCTGGCGCGCTGGTTGGCGCCGGCCGAGGTCGCCGCGCTACTGCAGTCACCCAATCCGCCGAATGCCTTGCTGGGCCTGATCGGCGAAAGCTATGCACGGTTGCGCCGCGAAGGTCGGCTCGACAGCATCCTGCTGGCCAGCATCGACACGCAGGTGACGCGGATGTCGTATGTGCTCGGCGGTTGCGAGCGCATCCACGGCACGCCGATTCCATTCGCCTACATCCTGCTGCTGCATCGCACGGTGTACATGTACTGCCTGCTGCTGCCGTTCTGCCTGGTCGCTAGCGTGGGCTGGGCCACGCCACTGATGGTAGGCGTACTCGCCTATACGTTTTTCGGCCTGGATGCGTTGGGCGACCAGATCGAAAGCCCGTTTGAGCGATTGCCGAACGATCTTGCCCTGGATGCCATGTGCCGCACGATCGAGATCAGCCTCGGCGCCTTGCTGGGCGAGCAGGATCTGCCCGAGCCACTGCAGCCGGTGGACGGCGTCTTGCTCTAGCGATGCTTCAGGCTTGGGACGCATCAACGACAACGGCCCTGAGGGCCGTTGTCGTTGATGCTGTCGCAAGGCTCAGTGCCCACCACCGGCCGCCCCGGCCTTCGCGGTGAACGGCGGCCGCGCCATCCAGATCACCACGATCAGGGCGAAGAATACCCAGCCCAGCAGATGGAACACCTCGTTGAACGAGATCTGGGAGGCCTGCTGCGTGATCATCTGCTCAAGCGTCGCATTGGCCGCCGGCCCGCTCACGCCTGCCGCTTGCAGCGCGGCCTGGGGCGACGAGTCGTACGGCGTGATGTGCTCGCTCAGGTGCGCGTGATGCACGATGGCGCGGCGATCCCACAGGAAGGTGGTGAGCGAAGCGGAGAAACTCGCACCCAACGTACGCAGGAAGGTTGCCAGGCCGCCACCCGATGGAATTTCGTTGGGTTTCAGATCCGACAACAGAATCGTCGTCACCGGCATGAAGAACAGCGCCACACCCAGGCCCTGCAGCAACTGCACCAGTGCCACGGTGTTGAAGTCGATCTGCAGAAAAAAATCGGAACGCAGGAAACAAGTGATACCCATCACCAGGAACGCGCACGACGCGAGCAGACGCATGTCGGTACGGTTGGCGTACTTGCCCACGATGAAGGTCAGCATCACCGGCAGGATGCCCAGCGGGGCCGCGGCGAAGCCGGCCCAGGTGGAGGTGTAGCCCAGGTTGCGCTGCAACCACTGCGGCACCAGCAGACCGATGGCGAAAAACGCCGCATACGCCAGCACCAGCGCGATCGTTCCGATGCGGAAATTGCGATGGCGCAACAAGCGCAGGTTGACGATCGGATCCTCGTCGGTGAGTTCCCAGATCAGGAAGATCGCCAGCGCGATGGCCGAAACGATGCTGGTGATGATGATGAACGACGAGTTGAACCAGTCCTCGTCATTGCCCTTGTCCAGCACGATCTGCAGCGCGCCGACGCCAACAATCAGCGTGATCAGGCCCACATAGTCCATCTTCGGGCGCGAGGTGGTATCCACGCGTAGCTTCATCTGGTTCTTGACGACCATGCTGGCGAAAATGCCGATCGGCACGTTGACGAAGAAGATCCACGGCCACGAATAGTTGTCGGTGATCCAGCCGCCCAAAATCGGTCCGGCGATCGGCGCCACCACCGTCACCATCGCCAGCAACGCGAGCGCCATGCCACGTTTCGCGGGTGGATAGATCGAAATCATCAGGCTCTGCGTGATCGGGTACATCGGACCCGCCACCGCACCCTGGATCGCGCGAAACAGGATCAGCATCGGCATGCTCTGCGCGAGGCCACATAGCAGCGACGCCAGCGAGAACAGCAACGTCGACCAGATGAACAGCCTCACCTCGCCGAAGCGACGGTTTAGAAAGCCGGTCAACGGCAGCGCAATGGCGGTGCTGACCGCGAAGGAGGTAATGACCCAGGTGCTCTGGTTGACGCTGACGCCGAGGTTGCCGGCGATCGTCGGCAGCGACACATTGGCGATGGTCGTGTCGAGCACCTGCATGAAGGTCGCCAACGACAGGCCGATCGTGGCCAGGGCCAGGTTGGGCGGACGAAATTCACTACTCATCGCACGGATAACCTTGGGTGAAGAAAGGGCGCCAGCCGAAGCCGGCGCCGCCTGCCTGTTTACTGCTTGTCGTGGCTATCGCCAGCCGTGTTGGCATGGATGATCTCGGCGATCAGGCCATCGGCCTTGGCCAGCTGCTGCTGGTACACATCGGTATTGAACGCAGGTTGCGTCGGCGCCTGCTTGGACAGCAGCGGGCCGCTCTGGTCGTGCATGTTCACGTCCACCTTGGTCGACAGGCCGATGCGCAGCGGATGCTGCTCCAGCTGCTTGGGATCGTCGAAGTACACGCGAACCGGCACGCGCTGCACGATCTTGATCCAGTTGCCGGTGGCGTTCTGCGCCGGCAGCAGCGCGAACGCGCTACCCGTGCCTACGCCCAGGCTCTCGACCTTGCCCTTGTAAGTCACCGCACCGCCGTAGACGTCGGAGCGGATTTCCACGGGCTGGCCGATGCGCATGTTGGTGAGCTGCGTTTCCTTGAAGTTGGCGTCGATCCACACGCCACGCAGCGGCACCACCGCCATTAGCGGCGCACCCGTCGCCACGCGCTGGCCCAACTGCACCGAGCGCTTGGCAACGTAGCCGTCCACGGGTGCCACGATCGAGGTACGCACGTCGTCGAGAAAGGCGGCGCGCAACTTGGCCGCGGCCGTCTGGACGTCCGGATGCGAGGCGACCACGGTGTCATCCACCAGCACCTTGTTGGTCTGGTACTGTTGCTGCGCGGCCGTAAGCGCGCTCTGCGCCGTGGTCAGCGTGTCCTGCGCGTGCGACAGTTCTTCCGCCGAAATGGCACCGGTCTTGGCCAGGTCACGGCGACGGTTGTAGTCGGCCAGCGCCTTGTCGACGGCAATCTTGCGCGCCGCCACATCGGCCTGGGCGCCGGTCACATTGCTGTACAGGCCGCGCACCTTGCGCACCGTGCTGGCGAGGTTGGCCTTGGCCTGGGCCAGCGCCACCTGGGCATCGGCCGGATCGAGCTTGACCAGGATGTCGCCGGCATGGACCAGGTCGCCGTCATCGGCACCGATGGTCACCACGGAGCCGGGCACCTGCGGCGTGATCTGCACGATATTGCCGCTGACGTAGGCATCGTCGGTGCCTTCGTACCAGCGACCTTCGATGAAGTACCACACCGCCCAGGCAATGGCGGCGAGCACCAGGATCGCGCCGAGCAGGCGCAACAGGAAACCACGCCGGTTGTTCGGTGCTGGTACGGGGGCGGTGTTGTCGGCCGCGAGCGGGGATTGGCTAGACATGGGGGATAGCCCTTAGAGCGAAGGTTCAGAAGAAGGACGGACGGCTACATCGGCTGTGCCAGCCTGGGGGCGGAAGCCGCCGCCGAGTGCCTGGATGAGCTGCACGGAAGACTCGACCTGCTGCGACTTGAGTGCGGCCATCTGCTGCTCGGCCACCAGCAACTGCTGGCGCACGATCAGAGCCTCGAGATAGCTGCCCACGCCCGCCTTGTAGCGCTGTTCTGACAGCTGCCAGGCCTGCGACGCGGCATCCACCGCACGCTGCTGCTCGGCCACCTGTTGCTGCGCGGACTGCACGGCGTCGTAATCGTCGGCCACTTCGTTCACAGCGGTGACCAGGGTCTGGTTGTACTGCGCCACCGCGAGGTCGTACTCGGCGTCCTTGCCGGCGAGGTTCGCGCGCAGGCGACCGCCATCGAAGATCGGCAGGCTCAGCGACGGACCGACCGTGAAGAAGCGCGCCGGCATCTGCAGCGCATTGGTACCGCCGGCGGCAACGAAGCCGGCCATCGCGCTGATGCTGATATCGGGCAGGAACTCGGTCTTGGCGACCTTGATCTCCTTGCCAGCCGCCTCGACGCGCCATCGCGCAGCGACCAGGTCGGCACGATGACCCATCAGTTCCACCGGTAGCTCCGCAGGCACGGTGAGCGCGGCGGGTTCGAGCTGTTGCGGACGGGTGATGTCGAGGCCGCGATCCGGGCCCTTGCCCAACAGCACCGACAGCGAGGAGCGAGCGGCCTTGATGGCGCGGTTCGCGGCCGTCAGCTGCTGATCGGCATTGGCGACTTCGGTATCGCTTTGCTTGAGCTGCAACTGGCTGTCGACGCCGGCACCGACACGCTGCAGGGTGAGTTGATGCACGGAGTTGGCACGATCCTGCACATCCTTGGCCACGTCCATCTGCGCAAACGCGTAGCCCAGCTGCACATAGGCGAGGGCGACATTGCTGGACAACTGGATGCGCGCGGCACGCGATTCCACTTCCGCGGCACGCTGCTGGCCGAGTGCGGCCTCCCACGCGGCACGCTTGCCACCCCACAGGTCGAGACCCCAGCTGAAGCTGGCGCGCACGTCCTTGAACCAGGTGAAGTGGCCGCCGCCCAGTTCTGGCGGGAACGCCGTGGTGGGAAGACGCTGGCCAATCACATTGGCGCCGGCATTGACGCTAGGACCACGCTCGGCATCGGCGGCGCCGGCCTGGGCCTGTGCCTCGCGGGCACGGGCATCGGCCACGGTCAGGCTCGGATTGTCCTTCAGGGCTTCGGCGATCAGCGCGCTGAGCTGGGGATCGCCCAGGCCAGTCCACCAGTCGTCAGCGGGCCAGGCAGCGGGGGAGAGCGTGATGCCGGAAAGGCTGCGCTCACTCTTGAGGGAAGAGGGATCGGTCAACGAGCCTTCCGGATGCAGGCCACCGCTGCTGACGCAACCCGCCAAGGCGAGGGTGAGGCCGGTGGCTGCCGCAAGTAATTGCAGACGCATGGACTTGGCTTCCAAGAGGTAAACGGGGGAATCAGGTCTTGTTGCGGAGCGCTTTCAGTACGCGCCCCAGGTAGTCTTGAAGTTGCTGGCGTTCCGTCGGATTCAGCGCCGACTGGGCCGCTTCCAGCACGATGTCATTGCAGATGTTGGTTTGCCGCCACAGCACGTCGCCGGCTTCGGTCAGCTCGATACGCAGGGCGCGACGGTCCTGCTCGTGCCGGACCCGGCGCAGGTAACCCTTGCCCTCCAGCTGGTCCAGCTGGCGCGTCATCGCACCACCATCCAGCTCCACTGCGCGGGCCAGCTCACTGGCCGACATCGGGCCCAGCAAGGCC
Source organism: Dyella sp. (assembly GCA_036495265.1). GTDB lineage: Bacteria > Pseudomonadota > Gammaproteobacteria > Xanthomonadales > Rhodanobacteraceae > Dyella. Next base: position 35,242 of record DASXND010000003.1, on the reverse strand, counting down.
AGACGTTTGAGTATCAGGAACTGGGTGAAGCGCAGGCCCACGCCGGATGCCTGCAGCTCCGCTTCCATCGTGCGGACCAGCTCGCTGCGGACCAGGCTGATCAGGATGCCGATGCTTTCCTGCGACGTCGCTTGCGAGGGGGCCGGGGGATTCATTGGCGTGCATTCTATTGCCCATAATATATTTGTCAAGGCAAATATATTTCAGGATGCCTTTGTCCAGGCAACAGTTACCACCCCGGTTTCAGCCGTGTCGGTTCCGCTCCAACTCGTCGCTCAACCAGGCGCGCAGCGCCGGGTCGCGCAGCTCGAACAGCTCGAACACGCCCAAGGCGCGCAGGACCGGCAGCAGTTCGAGCAGATGAGGTTCGATCGCTTTGCGCGCAGCCTCCGGCGTGCCCTGGTCCAGCATCTGGTGGGCGCAGGCAATAAAGGTTTCCACGGGCGCGGCGACACGTTCCAAGTCCAGCGTTTGCTCAGCGATCATCGACATAGGAATCTCCTACGGCATCGACTCGACGATGCCGAGTTCTGGATCAGGACGCAGTAGCTGCCTCGACCGTGACTACGGTGGGGAACTCAAGGCAACCGCTTTCTGGCGCGTCCGGCACCGCGAGCGGCGGCAGCGGTGGGATAGAGCGGCAGGGCGAGGCCGTACCGACCGAGGCATGTTAGGCAAGGCCGGTGATTCCTGTTAGCGTTATTTGGTCATTGTTTATCGAGAACCGGCCATGGACCCTCGTGCCAGACGCGAACAGCTATACCGGCTGATCGACCAGATCGATGGTCCCTCGGTCATTGCCTACTGGACCGAGGGCGAGGCGGCGAGCGAGTACGACCAGGGCACCCGCGAGTACGGCTGGCACAGTCATGTGCGCGGGCAGTTGTTCTGCGTCGAAAGCGGACTGGTGCACGTGCGCACGGAGCGCGGCTCATGGCTACTACCGCCGCACCGCGCCGGCTGGATGCCGCCCGGCGAGGAGCACCTGATAAGCATCAGCGGACCGATGACCGGCTGGGGGGTGTTCGTCACACCGCCCGATTGCGGCTGTCTGCCAAGCGAACCCTGCGTGACGGGCGTGACCGAATTGATGCGGGCGCTGGTGCGCCGGGCCAGCTCATGGACCTGGGAAACCCAGCTGGACGAAAGTCAGGAGCGTCTGACCACCGTCCTGCTGGAGGAGATCTGCAGTACGCGGCCGGAACCACTGCATTTGCCGATGCCGATCGATCGACGCGCCGTGCGCATCGCGTTGGCCCTGCTGGAGCATCCGGAGGACAACCGCGGGCTGGCCGAATGGGCCTTATGGGCGGGCTTGTCGCCACGTAGCCTGAGCCGGCTGTTTCGCAGCGAAACGGCCTTGAGCTTCGCGCAATGGCGCCAGCTGGCGCGGTTGTCGCGTGGACTGGAGCGGCTCGCCGATGGCGAGCCGGTATCGGTGGTGGCCGATGCACTGGGCTATGCCAGCGTCAGCGCGTTTGTGGCGATGTTCCGTCGCAGTTTTGGGCAGCCGCCTGCACGTTACTTCGCGTCGCAGGCGCCCGCTTGAGCTTCCTCTCTCCAGAGGGGAGAGGGAGCAGACAGCGTCAGTTCGGCGGCGTCGGCCGCAACCAGGTCTGGAACAACTCGTCGATACGGCGGTATTCGTCATGCCACGAGTCCGGATGCACGAAGCCGTGGCGCTCCATCGGGTACAGCGAGATCCAGAAGTTGTTCTTGTGCAGCTCGATGAAGCGCTGGTACATGCGGATGGAATCGCTGGCCAATACGTTGTCGTCGATCAGGCCGTGCTGGATCAGCAACGCATCCTGCAGCTTGTCGGCGTATTCGATCGGCGAGCTGGTGGCGTAAGCCTCGGGATCGAGCTGCGGGTCGTTGAGGATGTTCGAGGTGTACTCGTGGTTGTAGGTCACCCAGTCGGTCACCGGACGCAGCGCCGCACCGGCCGCGAATTCACCCGGCGCGCGCAGCAGCGACATCAGCGTCATGAAGCCACCGTAGCTGCCGCCATACATGCCCACGCGCCGCGGGTCGACGCCCTGGTTCTTCACCAGCCAGGCCTTGCCGTCGAGCAGGTCTTCCAGTTCCGGATGGCCCATCTGGCGGTAGATTGCCGTGCGCCAGTCGCGGCCATAGCCGTCCGAGGCGCGGTAGTCCATGTCGAGCACCACGAAGCCCTGCTGCACCAGCAGGTTGTGGAACATCTGCTCGCGGAAATAGTTGGAGTACGACAGCGTGACGTTCTGCAGGTAGCCCGCGCCATGCACGAAGATCACCGCCGGACGGGACGCCGCCACCGCCGGATCGGACGGACCGTAATACTTCGCCCAGACCGTACCGGCACCATGCGAGGACGGCACGCCGACGATCTGCGGCGCAATCCACGCATGCGCGGTGAATTCGGGCTTCATCGTGTTGGTGAGTTCACGCGCCGCGCCGCCAGCGGCATCCTGCACCGCCAGCTGCGCCAGTCGATACGGCGAGGAATGCAGCAGCGCCAGCTGACGGCCGTCGGGCGACAGCACGAAATCATTCATGCCCTGGAACTGCGTGACGCGGCTCAGTTCGCCGCCGCCGCTGGGCACGCGATAGACGTCATAGCTATACGGCGCAACCTGGTTGGTGCGCGTGTAGAACCACTGGCCATCGTCGCTGAGCAGCGGATGGCTGACCTCGAACTTGCCCGAGGTCAACGCCCTGGGCTTGCCGCCCAGGCTCTTGCTGTAGAGCTGCGAATAGCCGGTTTCCTCGCTGAGATACCACAGCGTGCGGCCATCCTTGAGCCAGCCGAAATCGTTGAAGTTCCAGTTGATCCAGGCGTTGTCGGTCAGGCGGTGCTGGTTGACCAGGGCGTGCCGCTCGAAATCGACGCTGGCGATCCAGCGGTCCTTGTTGTCGATCGCGCGCAGCTGCACGGCCACGTTCTGGCCGTCATCACTCCACACGATGCCGCCGCCACCGCCATCCTCGGCGCTGGAAATAATGCGCACCGAGCGCTGGTCGGGCGCCTTCAAGGCCTTCGCCTCGTCCGCCTTGCCGGCATTCTCCAGCGCAGCGACGGTCTTGCTGCGGATGGCCTTCAACGGATCGTCCTTGATGCCGGGCAGGCCGTCGGTCTTCAGCGGGTAGAACTTGGCGGCCTTCAGGTCGATCAGCAACAACGATTGCGGGGCGGCGGCGTTGCGACCGACATAGGTGCGCGTTTCCTGCTGCTCCGCGTAACCGGAATCGGTGACGTAGTGGGTGACTTCCGGCTCCTTGCCCTTCTTGAAGTCCTTGGGCTTGGTGACCACCAGCATCCAGCGGCCATCGGGCGACAGCTCGGTGTCCACCGGCTCGCCGCCTTCGCCCAGGAAGATCGGCTTGGGCGCGCGGCCCGGGTCGGCCGCGGCGAGCGCATCGTCGTTCGCGCGCTGGGCATCCTTGTCGGACTTGTTCTGGCGCAGCGCATTGAACAGGTCGAGCTGCTGCCGGCCCAGTGCGTCCGGTTGCTTGGCCTGCGGATCGTCGACGAAGCGCAGCACGGCGGCCGGTGCGCTCACGCCGCTGGCGATGTCGTAGACGAACCAGTTGCTGCCCTGGCGGTATTGCAGGCTGCGGTCGTCGCTGGAGAAGCGCGGCGAGGACTCCTCATCGGTGCTGCGCGTCACCTGCACACGGCGGCCACTGGCCACGTCGACCAGAAACACGTCGCCATGGCGCACGAAGGCGGCATGGCGATGGCTCCGGTCGAACACCGGCGCGCCATCGGCCTGCGCCACTGCCGCCGCATCAAGCTTCGTGCTCTGGCCGCTGGCCGGATCGACCCGATAGAGGTCGCGCACCTTGCTGCCGTCGCGCTTCAGCGAGTAGTAGAGGCTGCGCCCGTCCACGCTCCAATACGGAGACTCCACCGCCGCGCCGATCCAATCCGGATTGGCCATGATGGTTTCCAGATCGAGCTTTCCGCCGGTGGCGGATGGCGACAAGGCCGCCGCGGGCAGCGCGGCTAAGGCGGCAAGGCCGGCGAAGAGCATTCGACGCATGAGGCGCTCCACAGTCAAAACGCCTGAGCATAGCCAAGCCTCGTCGGCTGGCAAGCGCCGATGGTCCCGTTTCGCCATGACCACCCCGACGGTTAGTCTTATTGGTTAGCCGCCCCGCCAGCTCCGGTCGTCCGGCGCACGGGTCGAGCGTTCTGCTACATCAACCCGCCAGCCTCATTCGGCATCCTTCTCCCGATCGTCCCTGCCCCAGCGAAGTCCCATGGCCCTGCCCACCGTCGAAACCGAAACCGCCGCCCATCCCACCCACAGCGTGATCTGGCTGCATGGCCTGGGTGCCGACGGCAACGACTTCGCGCCCATCGTGCCGGAACTGGTATCGCCTAGCTGGCCGGCACTGCGCTTCGTGTTTCCGCACGCGCCGGTGCGGCCGGTAACCGTCAACGGCGGCATGCCGATGCGGGCCTGGTACGACATTGCCGGCGTGGATCTCGTCTCGCGCCAGGATGAAGCCGGCATGCGCGCGTCGATCGCCAGCGTCGAGACGCTGATCGCCCGCGAGAACGAGCGTGGCGTGCCTACCTCGCGCATCCTGCTCGCCGGCTTCTCGCAAGGCGGTGCCATCGCGCTGGCTGCGGGGCTTCGTCATGCCGACAGGCTCGCCGGCATCATGGCCCTGTCGACTTATCTGCCCTTGCACGAATCCTTCGAGACCGAACGCAACCCGGCCAACGCCCACACGCCGATCTTCTGGGGCCACGGCACGGCCGACCCGATCGTGCCGCTCACCCGCGGCGTCGCTTCGCGCGACCTGCTGCAATCGCTGGGCTACTCAGTAGCCTGGCACACCTATCCGATGCCGCATTCGGTGTGCGGGGAAGAGGTACTCGACCTGCGCCAGTGGATGACGGCGCGCCTGGCGGTCTGAATCCCGGAATGGCGACAACCTTCCTCGCCGTCACCCTCCCTCACGGTGAGGAGATTCGCGGACGGCGGGATGACGGTGAGCAGAATCGCGGAACGTCTTGCATGCATACGGCATACTCCGCCGCATGACGGCCCCTGCCACCAAGCCCGCCTCCGACAGTCGCCCCGAGCACCAGCTGCTGCCGGATTTCTGCAGCCCGCCGGTGATCTTCGCACTGCTCGTCGTCGCTGCGCTCACGGTCACGGTGATGTGGCTGGCACCCAACAACGGCCACGGCTGGCGCGGCTATAGCGTGGGCATGCTGTTCGCCAACTGGCTGGCGTTGGTGATCGGCGTGGCCTTGTGCAAGTTGCGGCCACTGTTGCAGCGCTTGCCGAGCCTGACGCCGTATGCCGGCGTGTGGTCGGTGATGGTGTTGATCGTGGCGGGCGGCAGTTCGCTGGTGCACTGGATGGACGCCGCCATGCAGATGGAACTACTCAGCGACAGCACCGGGGATTTCGTGCTCAACAACACGCTGATCGCAGCCCTGCTCGGCGGCGCGCTGCTGCGCTACTTCTACGTGCTGACGCAGTGGCAGGTGCGTCTTGCCGCGGTCACGCGGGCCCAGGTCGCCGCCCTGCAGGCGCGCATTCGCCCGCATTTCCTGTTCAACAGCATGAATACGGTGGCGGCCCTGGTGCGCGTCGATCCGGCCGCCGCAGAACGCACCGTGGAGGATCTCTCGGAACTGTTCCGTGCCGCGCTCGGTGAGCACAGTACGCAGGACGGCACGCTGGGCGAAGAACTCACCCTGGTCGATCGCTACCTTGCCATCGAGCAGCTCCGGCTTGGCGACCGCCTGCATGTGCGGCGCGAACTGGACGAACTCCCGCACGCGTTTCCGCTGCCACGCATGCTGCTGCAACCGCTGGTCGAGAACGCGGTGCGCCATGGTGTGCAGCCGCTACGCGAAGGGGGTGAAGTGATCCTGCGCGGATGGCGCGAGCGCGACAACATCATCATCGAGATCGACAACCCACGCGGTGGCGATCCCGCGCCGGGCGGGCACGGGCACGGACTGGACAACGTGCGCCAACGAGTGGCCTACCGCTACGGTCCCCGCGCGCACGTGCTGGCCAGCCCGATGGGCGACCGCTTCGTGGTGCGGCTGCAACTTCCGCAAGAATAGGGATCCTCTCTATGCGCGTACTGATCGTTGACGACGAACCGCTGGCGCGCGCCCGGCTCGCGGCCCTGCTGGGAGAGTGCGCCGGGGTCGAGATCGCCGGCAGCGTGAGTGACGGCGAGGCCGCACTCGCGGCGCTGGGCGACCTGCAGCCGGACGTCTTGTTGCTCGACATCAACATGCCAGGCATGAGCGGCACCGCGCTGGCCCAGCGGCTTGCCGGCCGGACGCGACCGCAGGTGGTGTTCTGCACGGCCTACGAAAGCCACGCCTTGCACGCATTCGACCTGGGTGCCGTCGATTATTTGCTCAAGCCGGTGCGCCTCGAGCGCCTCAACGAGGCCTTGCAACGCGCGCGACAGCGCCTGCTGCAAGCGCCACGCGAGGCGGTCAGCTATCTGCATGGACGCCTGGGTGGCGAACAGGTGCGCGTCGCACTCGACGACGTGATCTGCCTGCTGGCTGAGGAAAAGTACGTAGTGGTGCAGCATCGTGGCGGCCAGCTGCTGCTGGAAGAATCCCTGCGTCAGCTGGAAGAGGCCTACCCCGACCAGCTCATCCGTTTGCATCGCAACTGCCTGGTGCCATCCCAGCGCCTGATCGGCCTCAAGACGCTGTCCGATGGCCGCGTGCTGGCGCGGCTCAGCGGCACCGAACTCACTCCCGAAGTCAGCCGCCGAAACCTGCCGATCTTGCGCAAGCTGCTGCGCATGGGTTGAACCGAGCGCTGATCCAGGCGCCGGTTCAAGACGTTCGGGCGATCGACGAAACAGCGGGTGCCGGAGCCCGCCACGGGAGTCCCGGCCATGGTGCCCATGTAGCGCCGCGACGATGCCTGACGCACTTCGGGTCTGCGTCCCTCATGCAATTGCGCCACAATGCCGGTACCCACTGACGCCGCGCGCGGCGCCTTTATTGAGACCCTACATGACCGTATCCATCCTGCGCATCGCCACCCGCAAGAGCGCGCTCGCACTTTGGCAAGCCGAGCACGTCGCCGCCGAACTGCGCGCTGCCCATCCCGGCCTACGGGTTGAATTGGTGCCGATGTCGACGCGGGGCGACGAGATCCTCGACAAACCGCTGGCCACCATCGGTGGCAAGGGCTTGTTCCTCAAGGAACTGGAAGTGGCCATGCTCGAAGGCCGCGCAGACCTCGCCGTGCATTCGCTCAAGGACGTCCCCGCCGAACTGGAGCCGGGCTTTAGCCTGCCCGCCATCCTGCCCCGCGCGGACGCCGCCGATGCCTTCGTGAGCAATGATTTCAGCGATCTCGCCGCACTGCCGCTCGGCGCCCATGTGGGCACGTCCTCGCTGCGACGCCAGGCGCAGTTGCGCGCCGTGCGACCCGACCTCAGCTTGCTGGATCTGCGCGGCAATGTTGGCACGCGTCTGGCCAAGCTCGATGCTGGCCACTACGAGGCGATCGTGCTGGCGTGCGCTGGCCTGGAGCGACTTGGTTTGGCGGCTCGCATCCGCAGCCGCCTCACCGCTCCGGACTGGTTGCCGGCACCGGGACAGGCGGCCATCGCCATCGAAGCGCGCAACGATCAGCCTGATGTGCTGGAGCTGCTGGCTGTACTCGATGATGCCGACACGCGTCTGGCGGTGACCGCCGAGCGTGCCATGAATCACGCGCTGGGCGGCAGCTGCACCGTTCCTGTAGGTGCCTGGTGCACGCTGACCGAACGCGGCCTGCACCTGCGCGGCATGGTCGGCGACGTCAACAGCGGCCGCCTGTTGCTGGCCGAAGCGCAGGCCGATGGCGATCAGGCCGTGGTGCTGGGTCAGCAGGTTGCCGACGCCTTGTTCGCGCAGGGCGCGGACAAGCTGCTGGGCCACTGAGCCGTACCACGGCCCCTGTTGTTGTAGGAGCGCACGCTGTGCGCGATCAGGGCATTGCCGCTACGTAGGCTGATCGCGCACAGGGTGCGCCCCTACAAAAGCGGGAACCAGCGTCTTAGAAGTTGTAGAGCAGGTTGGTGGTGAGCAGCGTATCGGTGTGCTTGGTGTCCTGCTGCACGTCGCTGTTGTAACGCACCTGGTAACCGAGCTTCAGCGCCATCTTCTTGGTCATGCTGACCGACATGCCGATGTCGTTCTGGTAGTACTTGTTCTGCGGGCCCGCTTCGATCAGCAGCGTATTCTCGAGTGCCGTGTTGTCGGTGAGGCGGTACTTGTAGTTGATCAGACCACGGCCCACGGCTTCACTCTGCGTGTCCTGCTGCTCGCGGGTGCTCGCGCCATTCACCGCCACGGTGAGATCGGCCGGGCGATAACGCTTGTAACCCGGACCGGCTTCGAACGACAGCTCGGTGCTTTCGGTCTTCAGCGCGATATAGCCGTAGCCGACCGAGATGATGCTCTGCCACAGGTTGGCGCCGAAATCGTCATGCTCGTAGCGGGTGGCGGTCACGATGTAGCTGCGCGGATCGAGCTTGAAGCCCACCGAGGCGCCGACGTCATAGCGATTGGCCGTGGTGGTGAGCTGGTGGGTCGTGTTGCCATTGGCGTCCACGAACTGCACATCGGCTTTGGAACGCAGGCCAGTGAGGAAGAAATTGTTCTTCCACATGTCGTTTTCCTGGTTCAGACCCAGCTTGGCGTTGATGTTTTCCGAGCGGGAGTTGCCGTAGGACGAGGCAAAGCCGAATTCGCCCGAGCCGCTCCAGCCCCCATTGTCGGCCGGATTGCTGGCGGAGGGATTGCTGGCGGCCGCATCGTCGGCCTGAGCGCCAAAACTTACCAGCGCGGCGAGCAAGGCGCCCGCCATCAAAGTCTTCTTCATGGGATTTATTCCATTTTCGTTAAATAAAAGCAGGCCGCCACCTTAACGGGGTGGATTGAACTGCCTGTGAACAAGTAGCCTCAAATCCGGCTAGAACGGCTTCAGATAGCCGTTTCAGCGGCTGGCGGGGATCGTCGGCAAGGCCCCATCATACAAACTCAGCTCACCGCATAGGCCAAGCGTACAACTGACCGCGGCTACGGCCGACAACAATACGCGGCCTTCGTCGAAACTGGTCAGCAACAGCGCCATGGACGGCACGGCATAAGCCAGTACGGCGGCCAGATAGCGCCGCGGCTGCAGTTCCAGGCGTATGCGCGGGCCCGGAAACCGGGCCAGCAGGGTCTGCCAGCGCATGCCCTCGACCAGGCCGCGTAGCAGCCCCAACATCAGCAGGCCGACGATCCAGGGCAAGCTGCCGCCGAAAAGGCCGCCACCGTCCTGGCCGGTCACGCATACCCACAACCACAGGCCGCCGCCATACGCGGCCGACACCACGCGGCTGAGCGGCAGTTGCGCATCGATGCGACTGTCCATCTGGGGGGCCCGCGCGGGAATGTCGCCTCGGGCCGTCAGGATCAAGGTCGCCAGACTGCACAACGCCAACGCGGCGCCCGCCAGGCGGGTAGCCCAGAAGGCGTTGTCGCCGCGCACGAGACCCGCGACCGCCAGCATGGGCAGAAACGTCGCCAGCGCGATCAGCGCCTCACGCGTCGGTCGCGGGCTTTCGACGATGCGCCAGCCGTGCCAGGTTGGCATCGCGCGTGCGCGCAGGCACGCCGCGATCAACCCGATGCCGATGAGTGCGCCGCCCAAAGCCAGCGCTACCAAGGCATCGCCGCGAGCGGGGCTATAGATGCCCACCGCCAGTACCAGCCCCAGCAACATCCACAGCCCGTAGCCGCTAAAAGCAAGCACCTGCAGCAGCATGGCACCTAGGCGCAGGGGATGCGCAAGTATCGGACCGCCATCGCGGCTGTTGGTGGACTGCTCCGTGTCGCCAGGTTGCTTCATGAGTTTTCTGTCTTCGCTATGTGAAGGACGCATCACGGGCGGACCACCCTTAGTGCGTTTTGTTCCATCTCCACCACATGGTGGACTTGCGACAATCGTCTAGGGTGCGCATGCTACGCAGAGGCTGCCGTCGAAAATCATTTCATGGATCGTTACGAGCGCATTCTGACCCTGCACCGATTGCTCAAGTCGGCGCACTATCCCGTGCCCCTGCCGCGTCTGATGGACGAGCTGGAGTGCTCGCGTGCCACGTTGTATCGCGACGTGGCGTTTCTGCGCGATGCACTGGGTGCGCCGATCGAAAGCGCCGGTGGCGAACACGCCGCGTTCCGCTACGCGATCGGTGAAGGCGAACGCTTCGAGCTGCCTGGCCTTTGGCTTACGTCCGACGAACTCGCTGCGCTGCTCGCACTCAACGAATTGATCGGACGCAGCGGACCCGGCGTGCTGGCCGGTGCGCTGGCGCCGTTCAAGGCACGCATCGAACATCTGCTTTCCGATCAAGGTAGCGGCAAGGCACTGCCGATCGAACGCATACGCGTGATCGCATGGGGCGAGCGCACGCTCGACCAACAGGTATTCCGCATCGTGGCGGGCGCCGTGCTTGAGCGCAAGCAACTGCGCTTCCGTTATCGCGCGCGCACCACCAATGCCGACAGCCATCGCACGGTGTCGCCACAACGGCTGACGCATTACCGCGACAACTGGTACCTGGATGTGTGGGATCACGACCGCGAAGCACTGCGCAGCTTTGCGGTGGATCGCATCGCCGAACCGCAGGCACTGGATCAAGCCGCGCGTGACGTGGCAGAGAACGAGCTCAATGACGCGCTCGCATCCAGCTACGGCATCTTCGCCGGCAAGCCGAAAGCCTGGGCGACGCTGCGCTTCTCCCAGCATGCCGCGCGCTGGGTTGCCGACGAACACTGGCATTCGCAACAGAAGGGCGAATGGCTGTCCGACGGTCGCTACGAGTTGCAGGTGCCTTATTCCAATTCCAAGGAACTGCTGATGGACGTGCTCAAGTACGGTCCGGATGCGGAAGTGGTCGCGCCGCTGTCGCTGCGCGAGGAGATGAAGATCCAATTGCAGCTGGCTCTGGGCGGCTACCAGCCTCCGCCGCGCTGAACGCAACGGCATCTTTGCGGAACGGCTTGCATTGGGACACGCCCGCGGTGAGGCTAGCGCTGACCGCCGCCACGCCGTACCTTCCATGAGTCCTAGCGACATCGCCCCATCCTCTGCCACGCCTGCGGAAAACAAGTCCACCCGCAAACCGACCGTCGCGCTGGCACTTGGTTCCGGCGGCGCCAAGGGATTGGCGCATATCGGCGCGATCCAGGAGATCGAAGCGCAAGGCTACGAAATCGTCGCCATCGCTGGCACCTCCATGGGCGCGCTGATCGGCGGCGTCTACGCCATGGGCAAGCTCGAGGTGTATAGCGACTGGGTTTGCTCGCTGGCCAAGCTGGATGTGCTGCGCCTGGTCGACTGGACGTTCTCCGGCGGCGGCCTGATCAAGGGCGAACGCATCATCGGCACGCTACGCCAACTGATCGGCGATGCCCGCATCGAAGAGCTGCCGCTGGCCTTTACGGCAGTTGCCACCGATCTGGACCGCGAGCGCGAGGTCTGGCTCACGCGAGGTTCGCTGTTCGATGCCATTCGTGCATCGATTGCCATTCCGACGGTGTTTCGTCCGCATACGCTGGAGGATCGACGGCTGGTCGATGGGGGTCTGCTCAATCCCGTACCGGTGACGCCGCTCATCCGCGAAACCGCGGACTTCCTGTTTGCGGTCAGCATGGATGGCCCTCCCGAATTTTCCACGCCGGAAGAAATATCCGCCGCCAAGACCGACGCGCCCGACAGCTATCGGGAGCGCGTCGGCGAGTTCCTCGGCAAATTGATTCCGCACGGTGCGGAGAAACCTCGCGAACCGGGCATGCTCGAGTTGCTGACGCAGTCGATGGACCTGATGCAGGCCAATCTCTCGCGGCTGCGCCTGGCCGCCTATGAGCCGGACCTGCTGATCCGCATGCCTCGCAACGTCGCTACCGTGTACGAGTTCTATCGCGCGCGCGAATTGATCGAACTGGGCCGCATGCAGGTGCGGCGCGCACTTGCGCACTGGCAGCCGACACGTCGCCTCAATGGGGCCCGTGAGCCTTGAGCCACGCATCCAGATAGCACTTGAGCGCCACCGCGTTGTTGTGTTCCTCGTCGCGTGCGCCGAACAGCAAGGTGATGCGGTGTCGCGATGCCTGCGTCGCCAACGGCCGCCAATGCTCGGCGGCGGCATCGAGCTCGGTGGCATAGCGATGGCGGAATCCTTCCCAGCGCGCCGGATCGTGGCCGAACCATTTTCGCAGCGCGGGTGAGGGCGCCAACTCCTTGGTCCAGGCATCCAGCGCGGCGTCTTCCTTCTTCAGCCCACGCGGCCACAGGCGATCGACCAGCACGCGGTAGCCATCGTCCGCGGCGGCGGGTTCGTAGACGCGCTTAACGGCAAAACTCATGGGCGGGCGGCCTCCCCAAAGGGGGAATCATCAGCATACGCCGATGAAAGACACGTCATGAGATCGGTAGGGGCAATGTCGATGTAGGAGCGCGCCCTGTGCGCTCCTACGGATAAAGCAGAGGGCCTAGATTTCTTCGACCTGGGTGACTTTGCCGCGGCGCATCAGCCAGGCGACGCCACGCAGGTCGGCAAGGCCGACCCAAAGACGATCGAGCATGCCGTACTTGGACGTGCCCGCCGTACGCGGACGGTGACCGACCGGCACGCTGTTGCTCTGGAAACCGGCGCGCTTGACCAGCGCCGGCAGGTAGCGGTGCATGTGATCGAAATAGGGCAGGCGCAGGAACACCTCGCGATCGAACAGCTTGAGGCCGCAACCAGTATCCGGCGTGGCGTCCTTGAGCATGCGCGAACGCACCGCATTGGCGATCTTGGAGGAGATGCGCTTGTTGAAGCTGTCGCGACGCGTGGTACGCCAGCCGGCGAACAGGCGCACGTTCTCCGGCGCGCCCTGACGCGCCGCCAGTAGCTTGGGGATGTCGGCGGGGTCGTTCTGGCCGTCGCCATCCAGCGTGGCGATCCACGGCGAACGCGCGGCGCGCACGCCATTCCACACCGCCGTGCTCTGGCCGCTGCGGGTGAGGTGGCGCACGATGCGCAGTTCCGGATAGCTGGGCTTTTCCGCCGCAAGCACGGCCACGCTGTCGTCACTGGAATCGTCGTCGACGTAGACGATCTCGAACTCGACCTTGCCACGCAGGGCGGCGGCGATTTCGGCGAGCAGCGGCGGGATGTTGTCGCGCTCGTTGAATACCGGCACGACGACGGACACTTGGGGCATGGTTGGGCCTTGTCTAAAACAATAAGGGCGCGCGGCGCCAGGGCGCCATTCTAGTGGGTTGGGGCTGCGGCGTCAGGAGAGGGCGCGCTATGTCGCCACCCTTCAAAGCCCGTCATCCCAGCGAAAGCTGGGATCCAGCGCCTTTTGTGGCCTATCGGAAGACGCTGGATTCCAGCTTTCGCTGGAATGACGAGCCAGAGAATGGGCTTCGTAGAGCCTCAGCGAATCTTGCCGAGAATGCCTTCCAGCTCGTCGTTGCTGTGATAGTGAATGACCAGCTTGCCGCGGCCACCACGGCCCTGCGCCAGTTCGACGCGGGTGGCGAAGCGCTCGGCCAGCTGGCGCTCCAGGTCGGCGATATTCGGGTCGCGCGACGGCGCATGCTTGGCCTTGCCCTTGGGCTCGGTCTGCGCGCGGCGGGCGGCTTCCTCAAGCTCGCGCACGCTCCAGCCGTTGCGCGCCGCTTCCAGCGCGAGCCCTTCGGCGAGGCTCTCGGGCAAGGTCAGCAGGCAACGGGCATGGCCCATCTCCAGCTTGCTTTCGTCGAGCAGCTTCTTGATGGAATGGGGCAGCTCGGTCAGGCGCAGCAGGTTGGACACGGCGGCGCGCGAGCGGCCCACGGCGTCGGCGGCCTGCTGGTGGGTGAGGTCGAAATCGTCGATCAGCCGCTTGAGCGCATCGGCTTCTTCCAGCGGGGTGAGGTCCTGGCGCTGGATGTTCTCGATCAGCGCCATCGCCGGTACCGCGACTTCCGGCACGTCCTTCACCAGGGCCGGCAGCTCGCTCAGCTGCGCACGTTGCGCGGCGCGCCAGCGGCGTTCGCCGGCGATCAGTTCATAGCTGTTCTTGCCAATGGCGCGAACCACCACCGGCTGGATCAGGCCCTGCGCGCGGATCGAGGCGGCCAGTTCGTCCAGCGCCTCGTCGTTCCAATGGCGGCGTGGCTGGTACTTGCCCGGCTGGATCTGCTGGATCGGCAACATACGCAGCTCGCCTTCCTGCTCGATCACCGACGGCAAACCTGCGCCGTCACCGCCAAGCAGCGCGTCGAGCCCACGTCCGAGCCCCCGTTTTTTCGCAGCGGACATGCTTACTCCTGATGGATGTCGACGATATCGTCGAGCGTCTCGTCGGTGTCGTCGTGCAGCGCTACCGCCACGACTCCGCCGGCATGCTCGTGCACCGCGGCGGCGACGTGCCCGCGTTCGCGGCGGATCATTTCACCGGCCAGGCCGATATAGGCAATCGCGCCACGCGAGCTGCGATCGTACAGGTGGATCGGCTGGCCGTGACTGGGCGCTTCGGCCAGGCGCACGTTGCGTGGAATGATCGAGCGCAACACCTTGTCGCCGAAGTGATGGGTAAGCTGCGCCGACACTTCGTTGCCGAGGTTGTTGCGCACGTCGTACATGGTGCGCAACAGGCCTTCGATTTCCAGCGCCGGATTGAGTCGCTGACGCACCGCCTTCACCGTATCGAGCAGGCTGGACAGACCTTCCAGGGCGAAGTACTCGCACTGCACGGGAATCAGCAGGCCGTTCGCGGCGGTCAGCGCGTTGAGCGTGAGCAGGTGCAGCGAAGGCGGGCAGTCGATCAGGATGGTGTCGTAGCGATGGGCCACCTTGGCCAACTGCTCCTTGAGCCGGCTTTCGCGGGCGATCGCGTCCATCAATTTCAATTCGGCCGCGGTCAGGTCGCCATTGCCGGGCAGCAGGTCGTAATTCGCCTCGGTCCGCACGATCGCCTGTTCGATCGGCGCCTCGTCCAGCAGCACTTCGCAGCCGTTGGGCTTGGCCATGCGCTTGTCGACGCCCGACGCCATGGTGGCATTGCCCTGCGGGTCGAAATCGACCAGCAGCACCTTGCGCTTGGCGGCGGCGAGCGCGGCGGCGAGGTTGACGGCGGTGGTCGTCTTGCCGACGCCGCCCTTCTGGTTGGCGACAGCGATGATGCGGGCCATGGTGTCGTCGATACCGTGAACGAGTGAAATGGCGGCTAGATTAGCAGCCTGCCCGGCCGAGCACGACGAGATGCCGCTCGCCATCGAGACCCGGTACGCCCAGGGCATGCATGCCACGCACTTCGAAATCCGCCGGCACCCCGGGTATTTCGTCATCGGGACGCTTGCCTTTCATGGCCAGCCAGATGCCCTCCTTGGTCAAAAGGTGACCACCCCAGGCCAACATGTCGGCGAGGCTGGCAAAGGCGCGCGCGGTGATGCAGTCGAACTGGCCTTCCACCTCTTCCACGCGCGACTGCACGGCGCGCACGCCTTCGAGCTTCAGCGAGCGGATCGCCTCGCGCAGGAAACGGACCTTTTTGCCGTTGGAATCGACCAGCAGGATCTGTCGGCCTGGCGCCGCAATCGCCAGCGGGATGCCCGGCAGGCCTGGTCCCGTACCCAGGTCGGCCAGCGTCTCACCCCTTACGTACGGCAGGATCGCCAGCGAATCGAGCAGATGTCGCGTGACCATCTCGGACGGCTCGCGCACGGCGGTGAGGTTGTAGGTGGCGTTCCAGCGCGCCAGCAGCTCCTGGTAGTCGAGCAGGCGCGCCACCGCATTCGCCGGCAGCTGCAGACCGAGCGCGGCGATACCGCGTTCCAGCTGGGTTTGCAGGTCGTGGCGGGAAGTCATGCGACAGTACCTTGGGAGTGCGGAAGGGGCCGAAGTATCCGGGCACGGTGTCTCCGATGCCAGCGCGACGCCAACGACGGCAAAGAAAAACCCGCCGTAGCGGGTTTCAAGAAGTTCCCCTGTGGCGGTCGCTCTGGGGCAACGTCGCCAAGACCTGATCGGCGCCAGTGCCGATCAGGCCAACTTCGATCAGGCCAGCTTCAATCAGGCAAATTCCAACTCCACCCGCGTCACCATCATGCCGCGCTCGCGCAGCGCGCTGTTCATGGCTTGCTTGAGGCGCGAACCCAGGTCGCGACGGTCCGCGCTGTAAGCCTCTGGCTCCTGCCGCAGCGCCGCCAGGGCGCCGCCGCGAATCAGCTGATCCGCCTGCTCGATGACAGCATCGGCGCGCTCGGGCTCCAGCACCTGCCAATACACCGTGCCGCTCACACCATGCGCGTTCGGCAGCGGCTCCTGGAAGCGCAGCACCTGGCCACTGAGCTTGATCCGGTGCACGACGTGGTCGACCAGCGGCAGCGCCATATGCGTGCCTGGCTGCAACAGGCGATAGGGTTTGCCGCGCCGATAAAGGCTATGGACCTGGTCGGCCGGCACGCGCTTGAGCGACGACGCGAAGGTCGCAATCAAGGTGAGGACAACGAGCGTAATCAGGGCATTCATGGCATTAAATACAGCTAGTTATGTAAGGATTCTTCGCAAATAACTGTAGGTTGATAGTACAGCCACTTGCGCCCCCTAGTATTAATCTTAATTTAACGGCGGAACAAGATTTTTACAATCAGTTGTTTGGGCTAACTATTTGATTCTGTGAAGCCGGTGGCAGCACGGATGGCATGCAACAACAGCGCCACCCGTGCTGCCCCGCCGCCGGATTCCCCTACAACAGTGTCTTTAACGGCACTTCCCGGGTCGCACTTGAACGAAGCGAGAGGCGTGCCAAACGCCTTTGCCGGGGTCTATCCGATTTGGCCAGGGCAGATACGAAGCGCCCCGGATTAACCGGGGCGCTCGTCAATCACATGGCGGTTGAATACCGCTTTCAGAACTTGCCCGCCCGAAAATCCGTGATGGCTTCGTGGATCTGCTCCGGCGTGTTCATCACGAACGGTCCGTAGCGGGTCACCGCCTCGTTGAGCGGCTTGCCGGCCACCAGCAGGACGCGGGTCGCCGTGTCGCGACCGGCAATGCGCAGCGTGCCACTGCGCGAAAGCACACCCAGCTCGCTGCGTGCCAACGGCTCGCCGCCCACCTCGGCGTCCTTGCCTTCGAACACGTAGGCAAAGCCGGCATGGCCTTCCGGCAGCGGGATCTCGATGGCGGCACCCGGCTGCAAGGCGATATCCAGGTAGATCGGCTGGGTCACGATCTCGGCCACCGGGCCGGTCACGCCGCCGAACTCGCCTGCGATCACTTTGACTTCGACGCCATCGGCCGGATGCGCCACCGGAATGCGTTCGGGACCGATGTCCTGGTAGCGCGGCGCGATCATCTTGTCCTTCGCGGGCAGGTTCACCCACAGCTGGAAGCCCCACATGAGGCCGTCTTCCTGCACCGGCATTTCCGAATGCAGGATGCCGCGGCCGGCGGTCATCCACTGCACGCTGCCTGGCGTGAGGTCACCGCTGTTGCCGTGGTTGTCCTGATGCTTCATATGGCCGGCGAGCATGTAGGTCACGGTCTCGAAACCGCGATGCGGATGCTCGGGGAAGCCGGCGATGTAGTCGCCCGCCTGGTCGGAACGGAATTCGTCCAGCAGCAGGAACGGGTCGAGCATGTCCAGCCCCGGCTGACCGATGACGCGCTTGAGCTTGACGCCCGCGCCGTCCGACGTGTCGATGCCGCGAATGCGGCGGAGGATGCTGCGCTCAGTCATGGCTTGCTCCGGTGGAATGGTCTGCCACCCATGATGATGCCGACAGGGGTGGCGCCCAAGAGCCGAAGCCGGAACGGACTGTTTCGTCTGCAGCGAAAAAGGCGAGTCGTCCGGGCTTAATGCACCCAATGCCCGCTGCGCTGGCGCGGCGGTGTCACTTGCGGCTCTTCGCTCTCGTCCGGACGAACCGCCGCTTCCAGTTCGGCTTCGGTGGCGGGATGCTCGTGCCAGTACTGGTTCACCGCACTCAGCACGCCTGGCACCTGGGAGAGGCATTCGTCGTATTCGTCGTCGCTGAGTTTCTCGAACTCGGTGTCGGCATTGAGGATGCCTTCGTCCACTGCCAGCGCCATCACCGGACCGAGCAATTCCATCAGCTCCGGATCGTCGGCCAGGCGGGTTTCCCACAGCCCTGCGCGCAGGTCGATGCCGCGACTGAAGCCCTCGCACCAGCCTGCGGC
Source organism: Dyella sp. (assembly GCA_036495265.1). GTDB lineage: Bacteria > Pseudomonadota > Gammaproteobacteria > Xanthomonadales > Rhodanobacteraceae > Dyella. The sequence continues at coordinate 17,026 of DASXND010000003.1, read as the reverse complement.
GGACAGCACGGGACCGGCCTCGGTTTCCACTTCGCCCAGGATCGGCTCGTAGGCATCCACGTCGAGTTCGGCGCTGATCGAATCGTTGAGCTTGGCCAGCAGGGCCAACACGCGATTGCCCTCCTGCTCATCGGCGAATGGCTCGTGCAGCACTTCTGGCAACCACTCTTCCGGCAGCACCTGGATCGGGCCGACGGTCAGCGCGGACAGCAGACCGTGCACGCCATCCAACAGCAATTCGCCTTCGCCGACATGGGCGCGCAGGTATTGGTCCAGTTCGTCGAGTTCGTTGTCGTCCAGCGAACTGGGCCATTCGGTCTTGGGTGTATTCATCGGCTGCCTGTGTGCAAACCGGTCGCGCGCGCGACCGAGATCTTAGATATCCAGATCCACCGTTACCGGCGTGTGATCGGACGGTCGTTCCCAACGTCGCGGTGTGCGGTCGATGGCTGCCGCCGTTGCCGCGGACTTCAGGGCGTCACCGATCAGGATCAGGTCGATACGCAAACCCATGTTGCGCCGGAACGCACCCTGACGGTAGTCCCACCAACTGAAGTGTTCACCAGCTGGTTCGAACAGCCGGAAGCTGTCGTGCAGGCCCAGTTCGGTGATGTGTTTCAGCGCCTCGCGCTCCGGCGGTGAGCACAGAATATCCTCGCCCCAGGCGACCGGGTCGTAGACGTCGCGGTCGTCTGGCGCGATGTTGAAATCGCCCAGCACCACCAGGTTCGGGTGCCGTTCGATCTCGCCCGCCAGGAACTCGCGCATTTTGGCTAGCCAGTCCAGCTTGTAGGCATATTTCTCATCACCTACCGCCTTGCCGTTGACCACATAAAGGTCGACCACACGCACGCCACCAATCGTCGCGGCGAGAATGCGCCGCTGCGGATCGTCCAGCTTCGGGATGTCGGTGACGACGTCCTCGAAATTGCCCTGCACATCGGCACGGGCCAGCAAGGCCACGCCGTTATAGGTCTTCTGTCCGGAGAACACCGCGCGATACCCGGCCGCGGCGAGTTCGTCGACCGGGAACTTCGCATCTTCCAGCTTGGTTTCCTGCAAGGCCACGACATCCGGCTTCGCTTCGGCCAGCCACTCCGTCAGATGCGGCATGCGCACCTTGAGCGAATTCACGTTCCATGAGGCTATTTTCATGGGCGCATTGTAAGCGATGCCGTCATCGTCGCCGTCAGGCCAACCCGTGACTCTTCAGCAGCGCTTCCGGCTCCGGTGCGCGGCCGCGGAAGGCGATGAAGCTTTCCAGTGCGGGGCGGCTGGCGCCAACCGCGAGGACCTCGCGGCGGAAGCGATCGCCAGTAGCGCGATCGATCACGCCGTGGTCCTCAAATTCACCGAACGCGTCGGCGCTTAGCAGCTCAGCCCACAGATAACTGTAGTAACCCGCCGAGTAACCGCCAGCGAAGATGTGCGAGAACGCATGAGGAAAGCGCTGCCAGGCCGGCGGATGCAGCACGGCCACTTCGTGGCGGACTCGCTCCAGCACGCTCATGGTGCGCGCGCCCTGCGCGGGGTCGTATTCCAGATGCAGCAGGAAGTCGAACATGGCGAATTCGAGCTGGCGCACCAGGAACAGGCCCGCGTGGAAATGACGCGCGGCCAGCATGCGCTCGAACAAGCTGTCCGGCAGGCGCTCGCCGGTTTCGTAGTGGCGGGCGAACAGGTCCAGCGCCTCGCGGTTCCAGCCGAAGTTTTCCATGAACTGGCTGGGCAGTTCCACCGCGTCCCATTCCACGCCGTCGATACCGCCGATCGAGGGCAGCGCGATCTCGGTCAGCAGATGATGCAGGCCATGGCCGAATTCGTGGAACAAGGTGAGCACATCGTCGTGCGCCAGCAGGGCGGGGCGGCCTTCGGTCGGCGGCGCGAAGTTGCAGGTGAGGAAGGCCACCGGCAGCTGTTCCTGCTCGCCATCCCTGAAGCGTGCGCGGCATACGTCCATCCACGCGCCGCCGCGCTTGCCGGTACGCGCATAGAGATCGACGTAGGCGCCAGCGAATACGCGGCCATCGGCGTCGCGTACGTCGTAGTAGCGCACCTCCGGATGCCACACATCGACGCCTTCGCGCTCGCTGAGCGAAATGCCATAGAGCCGGTGGGTGAGATCGAACAGGCCATCGATCACCGCCGGCAGCGGGAAGTACGGTTTCAGCTGTTCCTCGTCCAGGTCGTATTGCTGCTGGCGCAGTTTCTCTGACGCGTAACCCACATCCCAGGATTCGAGGTTGTCGAGCTTCAGTTCGTTGGTGGCGAACTCGCGCAGCTGGGTCAGTTCGGCGCGCGCAACCGGTTTGGCACGGGTGGCGAGGTCCTGCAGGAATTCCATCACCTGGGCCGGCGAGCCGGCCATCTTGGTCGCCAGCGATTCCTCGGCGGCATTGACGAAACCGAGCAGCTGGGCGGCTTCGTGGCGCAGCGCCAGAATGCGCTCGATGCGCTCGCTGTTATCGAACTTGCCCGCCTGCGGGCCCTGGTCGGAGGCGCGTGTCTGGTAGGCCCAGTAGACGCGCTCGCGCAGGCCACGGTTATCAGCATAGGTAAGCACGGCTTGCACACTGGGCTGCTTGAGCGTGACCAGGTAACCGTCCAGCTCGTGGTCCTTGGCGTACTGGCGCAGCACGGCGCAACCGGATTCGGGAATGCCGGCGAGGTCGCGCTCGTCGGTGATGTGCTCGTGCCAGGCGTCGGTGGCGTCGAGCACGGCGTTGGAGAATTCGGTGGAAAGCCGGCTCAATTCGACGCCGATCTCGCGGTAGCGTGAACGCGCCGGTTCTTCCAAGGCCACACCGGACAGATGGAAGTCGCGCAAGGCGTGTTCCACCAGCGCGCGTTCGGGGCGCGGCAGGGTGGCGAAGTCCGCTGCATCGGCCAGCGCCTGTACGGCCTGGTAGAGGGCGCGGTTCTGGCCCAGTTCGATGGCGTGGTCGGTGAGCTGCTCCTCAGCCGGACCATAGACCTGGCGCAGCGCCTCGCTGTCGGCGACCGAGTGCAGGTGACTCACCGGTGCCCAGGCGCGGGCCAGGCGTTGTTCCAATCGCTCCTGGGTGAGCATCACGCTGGCGAAGTCGTGCGGCGCGCCGGGCGCGGTCAACGCATCGATGCCGCTGCGGTAGTCCGCCAGGATAGTGTCGATCGCTGGTGTCACGTGCTCGGGGCGGATCTGCGAAAACGCCGGCAAGGTGTCGTCGGCCAGCAGCGGATTGTCGTGTTCCATGGAATCTCCTCGGTTCTCCGCCCGGCTGCCTGGCGGCGGGCCGGCGGATGGCCGCCAGCGTGGCGAGCCACCTGGCCGAAATCAAGCTGCGTTGCCCTTAGGAACCCGCCGGCTCTCACGAATTGTCACAGGGCCCGCCGTACCATGCCCCCATGTCGAAGCCTGATTTTTCCGCCCTGCTGCGTCGTTGCGACGTGTTCGGGCATTTGGAGGATGAGGCGCTGGTCGCGCTGGCTCCCGAACTTCAGTGGTTTTCCCTGCCCGGCGGACGCGCGCTGTTTCGACAGGGCGACCCGGCGGACGCGCTGTATCTGGTGGTCAGCGGCAGCCTGGGCGTATTCGACAGCCCTACCGACCGGGTGCGCCTGGTGGCCGCGGGCGACAGCCTGGGAGAAATCGGCCTGATCACCGGCGAGAGCCGTCAGTACACCGTCCGCGCCTTGCGCGATTCGGAGCTGCTGCGGCTGGATCGCACGGCCTACGAAGCCCTTGCCAGCCGCTATCCACAGGCCATGTTGGGGGTGGCGCGGGTGGCCATCGCGCGGCTGCAGGAGCGCATGCGGGGTGAGCAGGATCGCGGCACGCCGCGCACCTTTGCCTTGCTGCCGGTGAGTCCGGAGGTACCGGCACGCTCGCTGGCCATGCAGCTCGCCATGGAACTGGAGCATTGGGGTAGCTGCATCGTGATCGACGCCGAACACGGTACCGGCCGTGGCAGCGACTGGTTCGCCGAGCGCGAAGCCCAGGCGCGTTTCGTCATCTATCTGGACACCACCGGCGATGTGCACTGGCGCCAGCGTTGCCTGCGCCAGGCCGACGTCCTGTTGTTGCCTGCGCTTGCCTCACAACCGGCACGGCCCTGGCCCGAGGCGATCCCCATGCATCCCTCGCGCGCCGGCCATCGCCCGCGCCATCTCATTCTGTTGCACGCGGGGCGCCAGCCCAGCCTCGGCTGCGCCCAGCGCTGGCGTGCCCCCTTCAGTGGCGAGCTGCAACACCATCATGTCGGCGGCCGGGCCGATATCGGACGACTGGCGCGCCTCATCAGTGGTCACGCACGTGGACTGGTGCTCGCTGGCGGTGGCGCGCGCGGCCTGGCGCACCTGGGCGCGCTGCGCGCGTTGCTCGAGGCCGGCCAAGGCTTCGATGCCGTGGGCGGCACCAGCATCGGCGCCATCATTGGCGCCGGCGTCGCCAGCGGCTGGGAACTGGACGCGATGGTTGAAACCTTCCGCCGCAGCTTCGTCGAGGGCCGCCCATTGTCGGATTGGACCCTGCCGATCATCGCGCTCACCCGCGGCCGCCGGGCGGCGGCGATGCTCCGGCGCGCGTTTGGCGCGCTGGATATCGAGGATCTCTCGCTGCCGTACTTCTGCGTCTCTACCTGCCTTTCCGGCGAGGGTATGGTGGTGCATCGACGCGGCCCGTTGTGGCTGTGGCTGCGCGCCTCCAGCGCCATACCCGGCGTGCTGCCACCGGTGCTGCATCACGGTCGTGTCTACGTCGATGGCGCACTGGTCGACAACCTGCCCACCGACGTCATGGCCGATGACGGCATCGCGCATATCACGGCAGTCGACATCCGCGCCGATATCTCCCTGCTCACCACCGCGGAAGAATTCGCCACGCCACCGTTATGGCGATTGCTGCTGAAACGCCAAGAGATCCAGCGGCCGGGCCTGGTTTCCACGCTGGTGCGGGCGGCCATGGTCAACAGCGAAGGGCCGAGCGAACATCGCCGCGCACGCGCCGATCTATTGCTCACGCCACCGCTGGAGCACGTCGGCATGCTGGACTGGAAGGACTGGCAGCGCGCGATCGAGTCCGGCTATCAGCACACGCTCAAGATGCTCGAGGCGCAGGCGCGGGAAAACCTGTAGGAGCGCACCGTGTGCGCAATCAACCAACGGAGCGGTGACGCCGTGATCGCGCACAGGGTGCGCTCCTACACACGAACCAACGAGGCGGTACCATAAGCGCATGGATTCTCTACGCAAATACAAGGGCATCTGGCCCACGCTGCACCACCGCGTGTATGTCGACCCGGCCGCTACGGTTATCGGCGCGGTCGATCTCGGCGACGATGTATCGATCTGGCCGGGTGCCGTGTTGCGCGGCGATGTGCACTTCATCCGCGTTGGCGCACGCAGCAACGTGCAGGACGGCGCCGTCATCCACGTCACCCATGATGGCCCGTATTCGCCGGGCGGCTTCCCCACCATCGTGGGCGAGGGCGTCACCATCGGACACGGCGCGGTGCTTCACGCCTGTACCATCGAGGACTACTGCCTGATCGGCATGCACGCCAGCGTGCTCGATGGCGCCACCGTCAAGAAGTACGGTTTCGTCGGAGCCGGCAGCTTGATACCGCCGGGCAAGGTGGTAGGCGAGCGCGAGCTATGGCTGGGCAATCCGGCCAAGTTCGTGCGTCTGCTCAGCGACCGGCAAATCGAACAGCTGCACTACTCGGCGGATAACTATGTCCGCTTGAAGGACGAATACCTCGCCGCCGGATGACGCCTCGTTGGTCGGTGTTGTAGGAGCGCGCCCTGTGCGCCATCAACCCACGGAGCAGTGACGCCGTGATCGCGCACAGGGTGCGCTCCCACACGACACCGACAGGTTACGGCGTCGCGCCGCTGGCAGCCGACTGCTGCGACTGGATAACGGCAGCGCGTGCCTCGTCCTGGCGGATCACGATCTGCCGCTGGGCATCCAGCTTGCCGCCGAGCAGCGAGAGGATGTAGTTGGTGCTGTCGAACTCTCGCAGCAGCGATAGCTCGCGCTGCGCCTCGTCAAGTTCGTTGTTGTTGATCGCGCGCTCCACATCAGCCGATGCCGTGGGAAACGAATCATGCAGCTCATCCAGCGCGGCCTTGTTGCTGGGGTCGAGCTGCAGCACGCTGAGATAGAACTCGTAGGCATTGCTGCCTGCCGGAGCGACGAGACGATTCTCGCCTACGGCCGTCTTGGCCAGGTCAAGCAGGATGCCGACGCCACCATCGTCCTTGGCAGCGGACGTTTGGCCGTCCATGGAAACGATGGCTGAGCCGCCCTTCGCACCGTGAAGGGACCAGAACGCAGCGCCCGCGAGTGCAAGCGCCACCACGATGGCGGCGGCGAGGGCACGCTGACGTGGTGCAAGAGTAGCGAAACGAGACATGACAGCCGCTTGTTGGGTCGAATCCGCACGCGGGAACGACTGCCCCTCAGGCGTCCCGGCGGAACTGTCACATTAACGGCGATTGATGTCAGCGATGTGACTTGCGCGAAATTGTCGGCGCTGCAATTGGACGTCCATCCAATGCGCAAGGACCCGCCGACAGGTATCCATGGGCGGCGATCACGCCGCTGCCGGTCCCGCCTTAAAGGCGGAACTCGATGCGCTGCCGCAACTGGGAAGCCACTGCCTTGCCGTCCTGCATCCCGGGCGTGAAGGTCCATCGCGTCACGGCGCTCAGCGCGGCGCGATCGAATACGTGCTTGGGGTCGGCGTCGGCCACGCTGGCAGCGGCGACGGAGCCATCGGGCTGCACAGTGAAGATGACGTCCACCCAGCCCTGTTGGCGCGTGAGGCGTGCGTCGCGGGGGTAGAGCGGTTCGACGCGATGCGTAAGGGCGGGAGCAACCGTGCCTTGTGCGTCCGCCACGGCAACCACAGCTGGAGCGCGCGGTCCTGCGGCAGCCTTCGGTGCGGCCTTGATCGGCGTGGATTCCACGTGCAGGTTTGCGAGGGCCTGCTCCGCAGCGGTAGGGCCGCCTGCAGGTTTTTCGAGCGATGGTGCCGGCGCTGGCGCCACCGCCGCTGCGGGTGCGACCGGGGCGGCCGCGCGGTTCGCCGCCGCTATGGTCGGAGCCGGCTGCACGCTTTTTTGGGTTGGCGGCACTTGCTGTGTCTGCTGTGTCCGTTGTGCCACAGCGTCACGCTGCGCCTGCAGCTTGGCCTGCAATAACGTCAGCGTGTAGTTCTGCGGATCGGCCAGCGTCAGCAAGGCGATCTGCCGCTGCGACTCGGCATCATCGCCATGGTCGATGGTCTGTTCGGCGGCCGTGGCGGCGAACGGAAAGATTTCGCGCAACGCATCCTGCGCAACTCGGTTGCCCGGCTCGCGCTTTAGCACGGCGAGATAGAGCTCAAAGGCATTGTTGCCTGCTGGCGCGAGCAGACGCTGCTCGGCCATGGCCTGGCGCGCATGCTGCAGCAGCTCGGCCGTACCTGCTCCTGCACGGATGATGGGTCCCGCTGCCGCTACCACCACGGTCGAAGGCTCGTCGCTGTCGGCGCGGGATCTCAGCAAGTAGAAGATCACGCCAGCGGCGAGGGCCACGAGCACGATGACGATGAGCAGGGCGTAGCGGGCAACACCCTCGGTACGACGACGCAAGGAAGCGGATGGCATGGGCGGCGCCGAAGTGATTAGTGAGGGCCAGCGCACAAGCGCGCCGACGGGCGCGCCAGCTTAGTGAAATCTTGTTGCGGTGAGGTTGCCCGCCGTCAGCGAATGCGAACCGCATCACACAAAGCGATCGTCCCTGATCGCGATGCGTGTGCTATCACGGCGACTTGGCTGCGTTCAATGACCGGGCGAGAAGCTACTTTCCGGCGAACCATCGGGATGGGCGAACCATGACACGCGATTGTGATGATCCGGGCAGCCCTGTCCCGTGGTGTAGCTGGCGAGCGCGCCGGCCTGCGTGGTCAGCGACGTGCGATAGCAGCCGCCGAGCGAATCATGGAACGCGAATGCCTGCGCACTCTGTTGCCCGCTATGGCCGGCCACGGCGCCGGCGGCGTTGATGGCCAAGGTATCGGCGCTATCCACCGCGTTGTCCACGTCGGCCGCATATAGCGGTATGCCGAACAGGCGGCTCTCGCCATGCTGGTGATAGCCCTGGTGCACCGTAGTGGCGGCGCTGATGTTGCCATCGCTGGCAACTTGCTGGTTGTAGTCGAGCGTGAACGGGTAGCTGACCCGTTCGCGCTGTTCTGTCGTGGGAACAGCGCCGATACGGTGCTGGCTGACGCTATCGGCCCAGGTGCGCTGAAACGTCTGCTGGCGATAGGTGCTGCTATTGATGGTGAAGCGCTGAACGTCGTCAAATCCCACCGTCTGCGTCACCGTGCTGGTTACCGCACCGTGTGATGTACGGGCAACGCCCTCGATCACGAACTTGCGCTCGATCCTGGTGGTGATATCGCCACTCACATCGCCATTGCTGGCCGTTGCCAGGGTACTGCCGATGGTCGGCGTCGGCGCCTGACCGACCAGGGTATTGCGCGTCATCGAGCCGGTGACCTGCTGCGCATGGGCGTCGCGATACACCAGTAAGGTCGCGGTGGCGGAGAAGTAACCGTTGGCACCGGCCACCTGCACCGCCACTTCGTGCGGGCTGCCATCACTGAGTTGTCCGGCGAACGGCGTCAGGTCGATGCGGTAAGGCATGAAGTTCAGCGTCTGCACCCCAGGTGTCGGCCGCCACAGGTACGGATCGATGCCGCCGGTATAGATCCACGGATACACCGGCGCGACGCCGGCGGCTTGCCCGTCGATGCTGATCTCCGCCTCGCGGAAGTTGCCGCCACCGCATTCCTGGGCCTGTGCGGCGTAGGCATTGGGCACACACGTGTACCAGAACTCGTCGCCGCTCTGGCTTTGCGTGAAGATATCCAGGTAGGCGCGCTCCACGTTGCGCGGCAGCGTCAGCGTCCTGGCCAGCTTGTCAGTCGATGTGTTCAAGGTGGTCGTGCTGCCCACCGGATCGGCGCCGAGCGGATACACCGCGTCGGGCACCTCTGCTGCACGCGCCTGGGCGGTGGCAGGATAGAACAGCAGGCGCGCACTCCCGTGGATCACGCCGGTATACGTGCTGTTGACGATGTTGCCGATGATCGCCTGGCCCTGGCCGGCACTGCGCAGCAAGGCCGCGTAGTCGGTCAGATCGCGCTCCACGTGCCAGGCCGGCGACACCGTGGCGGAGGGCTCCTGCGTCGTGCCGAAATACAGGTTCACCCCGCCAAGCCACAGCGTGGCCGTGCGGTCGAACTGGCGACCCGCAGTCACGGAAAAATCGGCTTCCAGTACCACCTTGGCCCAGCTCCCGCTGCACGTGGCAGGTGGGGTATAGCTGTAGGGCCGGGTGTTGAAGTCGGTGAACGTCAGGTCGGTGAACAAGGTCACTACACAGGGCTGCCCCGGAGGGCGTGGCACAGTCGGATCGGCCACGACAACGTTGTTCGAGCCAACGACCGGATCAGCCTGGGCCGGCGCGACGAAGCCGCTGCCAGCAAGCGTGGCCAACAGTACGGCAACCGCCAGACGACGGCGGACAAAACCCTCAGGCACCATGACGTTCACTCCCCGCGATGTGCCCCCCGCGCCGCGCACGCTAGCACGCGCCCCGGCGCGGCGTCTTCAGCACAGGGACGTCCAGCCGTCCGTCATTCCCCTAGCGCGTAGTTCTGTGAACAGGGTCGTGAAGAAAGCGTCAGGCAGCGCGCGTCCACGTTCAAGCGTATTGCTTGCGCAGTTCGGCGTAGACGGGATCGGTATCCGGGCGACGGCCATGCCACAGCTCGAACGTGTCGGCGGCGGTTTCCACCAGCATGCCGAGGCCATCGAAGGCGTAGCGCGCACCGGCGGTTCGCGCCCAGGCCAGGAAGCCCGTGGCCGCGTTGCCGTAGGAGAGGTCGTAGCAGAGTGCGCGATTGCCAACGATGGCGAAGGGCAAGTCGAGCGACTTGCCGAGTACGCCCGCCGAGGTGGCATGGACGATCATGTCGAACGCGCCCAGCCCGGCCAGGTCTTCCCAATAACGCGAATGCGCGCGCGCCGGGTCGCCGATGGCGTCGGCCAGCGCATCGGCCGCTTGAGGCGAGCGGTTGACGATGGTCAGGGTTTCCACGCCGGCGTCGAGCAGTGCCCAGGCCACGCCCTGGGCGGCACCGCCCGCACCGAGCAGCAAGGCGGTATGACCGCGCAGGTCAACGCTGTGGCGCTCGGTGATGTCGCGCACCATGCCGGCGCCGTCGGTGTTGTGGGCGGCGATCCGGCCACCGGGCAGGGAAGTGAGCACATTGGCGCTACGCGCACGCTTGGCAGCCTCGCTGCGTTCATCCGCCATGGCGAAGGCAGCGGTCTTGTGCGGCAAGGTGACGTTGGCGCCACGGCCACCCTCAGCGAAGAACTCGCGCACCGCCGATTCGAAATCTATGGGCGCGGCATCGATGGTGAGGTATCTCAGCTCCAGCCCGAACTGGCGCGCGAAGGCCTGATGGATCTGCGGCGACAGCGAATGGCTGATGGGGTGGCCAAACACCGCGAATTGTCCTGCATTCATGCGCACTCCTTAGACGTGCTTGGTTGACCGTCTGGCCATGCCCGGCTGGTCCGAGTGCTCCATTTTAGCGGGGATCAAGCGTCCCGGACGCTCGTCATGACCTCCGAGGCGGCCTCCAGCCAGCCATCGCAGGTTTTGAGATCGGGCCGGTGCAGAGTGCGTCCACCCGACACGAACGGACCACCGCCATGCGACCGAAGCTCGATACCGCCCATCATGAACGCCTGCTCGGCGGCGCCCTGCTGTGGTTGCTGGCCGGTGGCGCCTTGCTGGCGACCACCCTGGTGCCGGTACATACGCGGTCGCTGGGCTGGACCCCGGCTTTCTGGTTGATCGGCGCGCCATTGATCGTGCTGCTGGCGCTTGAACCGGCGCTGCCACGCCAGTTGCTGAGCGCGCTGCGCCGTCGTCGGCAGACCCCTTCCCGGCTGATCTGGAACTAGGCCGCAGCGGCCCTCATCGAATTCACTTGGCAGTGGATCGCGGAAGCTACTCCGCGCAAAGTCACGGTGCGGCGGCGCAGGGAGGCGCCGCCGGATCGTCACTGCCCTCAGTCGGCAAGCCCCGCACGCTTACGCTCCATGCGACGCAGGAACTCCTGCATGATGCGTGTATACAGTTCCTCGCCCAGATAGGCATCTTCCACACCGTGATCAATCGACGGATTGTCGTTCACTTCGATCACCACCGGCTTGCCACCCACACGCTTGAGGTCCACGCCATAAAGGCCGTCGCCGACCGCCTGGGTGGCCTTGAGCGCCAGCTTGACCACGTCGGGCGGCGCATCACGCACGGGAATCGTCTCCGATTCGCCCGATTTCGACGCGCCCTTCGCGCCATGGTTGTAGATCTGCCAGTGGCCGCGCGACATGTAGTACTTGCAGGCGTATAGCGCCTCGTTGTTGAGCACACCGATGCGCCAGTCGAACTCGGTGTAGACGAATTCCTGCGCCAGCAACAAGGCACTGTGCTGGAACAGTTCGGCGGTGGCCTTGCCCAGGGCTTGCTCGTTCTCCACCTTCACCACGCCGCGCGAGAAGGACCCGTCGGGAATCTTCAGCACCAGCGGATAGCCCAGCCTCGATGCCACTTCCTTCAAACCCTTGCTGTCGTCGCGATAGAGGATCTCCGTGCGCGGCACGGCGAGCTTGCGCGACACCATCAGGTCGTTGAGGAAGATCTTGTTGGTGCAGCGCAGGATCGAGGTCGGGTCGTCCATCACCACCATGCCTTCCTTCTCGGCGCGATGCGCGAAGCGGTAGGTATGGTTGTCGCTGGCCGTCGTTTCACGGATGAACAGGCCGTCGTATTCGGCCAGACGCTGATAGTCGTTCTTGCCGAACGGGTCGACTTCGATGCCCAGTTCCTTACCGGCGGCAATGAAGGACTTCAACGCCTTCTTGTTCGACGGTGGCATCTGCTCGGCCGGGTCCACCAGCATGGCGATGTCGTAGCGGAACTGCTTGCGTGCCTTGGGCTTGCGCCACAACTTCTTGCTGAAGCGATCCAGTTCCTCGGCGAAAGCGTCTTCCTGCGCATCGATCAGGCTATGCAGGCCCACCGGCTTGATCGCACTGACCTGCCATACCCGATCGCGCTCGAACTCGATGCGCAGCAGCGGGCAGGGAAACATTTCGAACACCTGCCGCGCCAGATCCTGCAACGCGGGGTAGGCCGTCTGGCCGAAATAGACCAGGATGCCGAAGTCGGTGGTGTCGCGGCCGCCGGCCGGCAGGAAATGGGTGAGCTTGGTGCTCAGGTCCTCGATATCCAGGCCGTAGAGCGATCGTCGGCGCAGGTCGTTCACCGTGCGCACGGAGGGCATCACGCGGTGCCCGCGGGCCTCGGCCAGCAAGGACACGTAGTAGCCCGTACCCAGGTACTTGTAGCTGCGACAGAGGTTGATGACGTGCGTGCGCTCGTCGTCGCCGCCGACCGGTTCGCGCAGGTAGTCCATCGCGGTAACGACGTCGACGGACGGATAGTAGGAACTCCAGTCGGAGGCCTTCTCGACGACAATGACTAGCCGGGTCATGACACCTCTGTCAGATGAAACGGAGGAGTGTCGTCACGCGGGGAGACGGGGCGGCACAGCGCAAGGCGCGCAGTGTGGCACATGGCTCGCGCCGCACAAGGTCTCCCACTGAAGCTGGCTTAAACGCTCCATAAGTCATGATTGCCGTGGGGGGACCCGGGGGCTAGAGTGCCGCGCTTGGTTTCCTCCGCCCGCGCCGCTCCGGTCCACGCCGGCGGTCCTCGACGAGAATCGCCCCTGATGACCCCAATGCCCGCGACCGCCGCCGTGCGCGTCCGCCGTGCCGAACTCTCCGATCTCGATGATCTCGTCGCGCTCGAGGAAACCAGCTTTGCCACCGACCGCCTGAGTCGGGCGCAGTATCGCCGCCACCTGGACAGCGAAACGGCCCAGGTACTGGTCGCCAGCGCCAATCACCGGCGTTTCCTGGGTACCGCGGTGGTGTTCTTCCGCAAGGGCGCCCGGGTGGCGCGGCTCTATTCGATCGCCACCAGCGCCACCGCGCGCGGCAAGGGCGTGGGCTCCGCCCTGCTGGACGCCGCCGAGCACGCCGCCAAGCGCCGTCGCTGTCATGCGCTACGCCTGGAAGTGCGCGCCGATAACGATGCTGCCGTCCGGCTGTATGAGCGCCTTGGCTACCAGCGCATCGGCCATTACGAGCGCTATTACGGCGATGGGGCGGATGCGTGGCGGTATGAGAAAAAGCTGGGGTAGCGCTCTTTACTCCCTCTCCCCGCCGGGGAGAGGGTTGGGGTGAGGGGTCAATCTTGCGGTATCGCTGGTTCAAAGCCGGTTCTTTTGTAGCTCACCGCGAGCACCCGCCCCTCACCTCAATCCTCTCCCCCAAGGGGAGAGGAAGACCATCAAAAAGGCTGCGCGATGCGCTGCGCCGTGGCCTCATCCGGGCGCGCCACCAGGGCGCCGGTGCGCATCAGGCTGACGGTGTAATGGCCCTGGTCGACCAGCGGCAGGTATACGCCACTGCCGAACAACACATCCACATTAGGCACCCACTGCGGATACTGTTTGTGCAGGTCGAGCAGGTCGAAGCTGCCGGCTTCGCGAAAATCGATCACGGTGCGCAGCGCGGTGGCCTCCTGCCCCGGGTCGTCATAGCGGCCTGACAATCGATCGAGCCGGTAAAGCGGCGGCAAGCCGGCCAGCATGGCGGGCGACTTCCATTTCAAGACGATCGCTTCCACCCGCCACGCATCGCCGGCCACCTGCACCTGGCGGATGGCGCCATCGGGCCAGTGCAGGATCAGTGCCCAGCGCTGGGGAGACAGGATGCGGGCATCGATCTCCACCACCGGGGTTTCCTCCGACAGTAGGCGGTAGCCACGCAAGGCGAAGCCGGTGCCTGTGAGCACCAGGGTGAGCGCGAACGCCACCAGCAACAAAACGGCTCGTCCGGCGGCGGCCAGGCGCCGCCTTCGATGCAGGCAATGACGCAGCGCCACCAGTTGCACCAGGGTAAACATCAAGGCGACACCTGCCAGCACCAGCAGGATCGTCGACGGCAGGCGTAACAGCGCGGTCCAATCCATCTTCTACTTCCCCAACCGCAAGCTTCGCGGCGACGGCCGCATGATAACGGTAGCCTGCCGGGGCACGATGCGTAAACGTACGTTCAAACGATTGGCTCGCCACGTTTTTGGGGCTTCCCTATACTGCGACGGTCCTTGCCGGAAACCATGCCATGCGCCCATCCCTCTTGCTGCTTCCGCTGTGCACCGCTTTTGTCCTGCTCGCCGGCTGCGGCAACAAGGGGCCGCTGTACATGCCGCCCAAGGCGACACCGGCTCCGGCGGCCGCTACCGTCCACCCCACGGCGGCAGCCGCTCCGGCAGCCGGCGCGACCGCCCCCGTGCACGGCTATGTCACGGACATGAAGGCGTTCGACGCCTTTATCGCCACCCATCCGACGCCGGCGCAGTTCCTGGCGACCTATCCGGACGTGCAGCTGGTGATGCCAGACACCATGACCACGATGGAAATGCGTACCAACAACAGCCGTTACTTCCCCGAGCAGGATGCGACCGGCCACATCGTCGGTGGCACTTTCCGGTGATGTCCGCGGCCCGCGTATCCTCATGAAACTGCGCTTTTCCAAAATGCACGGCATCGGCAATGACTTTGTCATGCTGGACTGCCGTGATCAGGCTTTTTCGCTGCGTGAGGCGCAGATCCGCGCCATCGCCGATCGACGCACGGGCGTGGGATTCGATCAGCTGATCAGCATCGAGCCGCCGCGCGACCCCTCATGCGCGTTCTATTACGGCATCTGGAATGCCGACGGTTCGCCCTCGGGCCAGTGCGGCAACGGCGTGCGCTGTGTGGCGGCGTGGCTGCATCGGGCGGGCGAACTGGCCATTGGCGACACCGTGCGGCTGGAGAGCCCCTCGGGCCCGGTGACGGTGCGCCTGAGCAACGCCCATGAAGTCACCGTGGACATGGGCGTGCCCTCGTTCGCACCGAGCGAGATTCCATTCCGCGCCGATCTCCAGGCCGATGGTTACGCCATCGAGGTGGGCGATGAAACGCTGATGATCGGCGCGGTCTCGCTGGGTAATCCGCATGCGGTCGCCCTGGTGCCGGACCTGCATGCGCCGGCGCTGTTCCGGCTAGGCCCGTTGCTGACCGCGCACGAGCGCTTCCCGGAAGCGGCCAACGCCGGCTTCGTCGAGGTGGTGGACCGCGGCCAGCTGCGCCTGCGCGTGCATGAACGCGGCAGCGGCTGGACCTTGGCCTGCGGCACCGGCGCCTGCGCGGCCGTGGCGGTCATGCGTCAGCGCGACGAAGTCGACGACCGCGTGCGTGTAGCCTTGCCTGGCGGCGAGCTGACCATCGAGTGGGCTGGCCCTGGCCAAACCCTGTGGATGACCGGGCCCGCCGCGTTTGTCTTCGAGGGCGAGTGGCTGGGTTGACGGATGGCACGTTGAAAGACGACGCCCCGCCATCGCACACTCCAGCCATCGTCGTATCGTTCCTGCCCCCTGGTTTAGAGGTAACCCGCGCATGTCAGACACCGCCCTCGCCGAGACCCTAGTCGCCAGCGACGTGGCGGCTTACCTGCGCCGACACCCGGAATTCCTTGCCGACTACCCCGATCTAGCCGCCCAGCTGACGTTGCCGCGCGAACAAGGTCCGGTGGCCTCGCTGGCGGTCTACCAGCTGCAGAGCCTGCGCGAGAAGAACGCCGAGCTGGAACGCCAACTGGCCGGCCTGATCGCCATCGCGGCGGAAAATGAGCGCCTGATGCAGCGCGTGCATGATCTCAACGTCGCCGTGCTGCGCGCCAATACGCCAGCCGTCGCCGCCCGCAGCGTGGTGGCGCGCCTGTCCGAAGACTTCAAGACCGATCAGGTACGCCTGCTGCTGTTCGGCGCGGTCGGACTGGCGCCGGCCACCTGGCTGATCAATATTCCCGGCGGGCGCACCGCCGTGCCGGAGTTTGCGGACTTCCTGTCCCATCACGAGCCGGTCGCCGGCCGCCTGTCGGCCGAGCGGCTGTACCGCCTGTTCGGCGATCAGGCGCCCGAGGTCCGCTCCACCGCCATCATGCCGCTGGGCGAGTTCGGCATCCTCGCCATCGGCAGTGCCGATCCGGATCACTTCCAGCCCGGCATGGGCACGCTGTTCCTGAAGATGATTGCGGCCACGGTCACGGCCGCGCTGCGTCGTTCTCAGGAAGGCATGTAAGCCCACCCCGTGTCCGCGCGCGCGCAGGTCGACGCCTGGCTCGCCCGCCTGGCGAGCGAGCGCCAGGCCTCCGCGCATACGGTGGATGGCTATCGCCGCGACTTGGCCAAGCTGCTGCGCTGGATGGAAGCGCAGGGCATCGATGCCTTCGACGCGCTCGAACCCAACCGCATGCGCAGCTTCATCGCCGCCGAGCATCGTGGCGGGCTGGCGCCCAAGAGCTTGCAGCGGCTGTTGTCGTCCTGCCGCGGCCTGTTTCGCCAGTTGCACCGCGAAGGCCAGATGACGCACGACCCGGTGGCCGGCGTGCGTGGCCCCAAGGTCCATCGCAAATTGCCGCAAGTGCTCGATGTGGATGAGGCGACCAGCCTGATCGAAACCGTCGGTGATGGGGCGCTGACCTTGCGTGATCGCGCCATGCTCGAGCTGTTCTATTCCTCCGGGCTGCGCCTGTCCGAACTTACTGGATTGCGCTGGATCGACCTCGATTTGCCGGCCGGCGAGGTGCGCGTGCTGGGCAAGGGCAACAAGACGCGCATCGTGCCGGTGGGGCGCCATGCCATTACCGCGCTAAGGGCGCTGGGCGAAGACGAAGGCACGACGCCGGAGAGCCCGGTGTTCCGGGGGCGTGGCGGCGCCCCGATCAATCCACGCACCGTGCAGCTGCGCATGAAGACGCTGGCCATGCAGCAAGGCATGGCCAAGCACGTGCATCCGCA
>DASXND010000002.1:0-1906 GCA_036495265.1 Dyella sp. | reverse complement strand
ATGAATTTAAGCAGCGCGGGCGTCGACTCGGGAATGCCAACGCCTCCACCCACCAACACGGTATCGAAGCTGCGCCGAGCGAAGGCATCGGTGTGCATGGTCATGCCGAACGAGCCAGCAATGGGACCGCCCGTTTCGGATACGTAGCGGACTTCGTAGACCTTGCGTTCCATGGTGAGGTTGGCGAATTCGAACGCGGACACCGCCGCCAGGCTCATGGCCTGAAAGCCGGGATAGACCAAAAAACCGACGCGATGCATGGCAGTTCTCCTGCATGGCATAAAAGGTGGCATATTAGACATTTGAGTCTACACCGATTGAGCCTACAAAGGTCTTCGTGAGGCCGGCATCCCGCTGGCGCAAACGGAGACCTCCGCATGAATTCCTCGCACAAGGGCACAGCCCTTATCACCGGCGCTTCCACCGGCATTGGTGCCATCTACGCCGACCGCCTGGCGCGCCGCGGCCATGACCTCATCCTGGTGGCGCGCAATCGCCAGCGTCTGGACGCCCTGGCGCGTCGCCTGACCGACGAGACAGGGCGCTCGATTCAGGTGTTTCCGGCCGATCTCAACGATCCCGCAGAGCTGGCCAGCGTGGAGAACCTGCTGCGAGCAGACCGGAGCATCTCGGTACTGGTCAATAACGCCGGTTTTGGCGCCGCCACCCCGCTGCTTGCATCCGACGTCGCACGCATGACCGAGATGATTTCGCTCAATGTGGGCGCCCTTACGCGCCTTACCTATGCGGCGGTCCCCGGCCTCGTCGAGCGCGGCGGCGGCACGGTGATCAATGTCGCCTCCATCGTGGCCGTGGCGCCAGAGCTCCTCAATGGCGTGTACGGCGGCACCAAGGCCTATGTGCTGGCCTTTACGCAATCGCTCCATCACGAACTCGCTGCCAAGGGCCTGCGTGTGCAGGCTGTGCTGCCGGGCGCGATCGCCACCGAGTTCTGGGACGTGGTGGGCCATCCGGTCGACCAGCTGCCTTCAGCCATGGTGATGTCGGCGACGGACCTGGTGGATGCGGCCTTGGCTGGCCTTGATCAGGGCGAGATCTTCACCGTCCCCTCGCTACCGGATGCGGCGGACTGGAAAGCCTACGAAGAGGCACGTCAGGCGTTGCTGCCCAACTTGTCGCGTGACAAGCCTGCAGCGCGCTACGAGGTAGCTTGAATCGCTCGCCCGAGCTGACTGTCGTCAACAGACCCGATGCTTACTGGCCTCAAATAGAGGCCGCTAAGCACGCGATGCACATCCTCCGCAAGCGTTGCCCAGAAGAATGTGGCGATGACTGCTTCTTACTTGATCAGCTCGACCAGCGGCTTTCCTTTTTCCACGACATAGGTCGCGAGTTCGGACGCGTTATCGTGGCCGACGTTCTTCGCGCTGTGGATGACTCCCGCCGGGACGAACAGGACATCGCCAGCCTTGAGCGTCACCGGAGGCTTGCCCTGCAGTTGATACTCCATCGAGCCCGCAAGCACGTAAATGATCTCTTCGCCGGGATGCCGGTGATTCGGGGCAGTCATGCCCGGGTCGATATCGACGCGCACCTGGATAGCCTCCCATCCCGGGATGCTGAGGTCATGCCGTTGCAGATCGGTACGATGGACTCCCGCCTGTTGCGCCTGTCCTGCGTGGGGCGCCAAGGCAGTAGCGGCGGCCAGCAGCATGGCTGCCGCGATTCGAGTCGGTTTCATGGAGGCATCCTGGGTGATCGTTTAAACGTTGCCTATCGACTTCATTGCCCGCGCCTGGGCAGCTTCCAGTCCGGCCGGATGAAGTGGCACGTATACCCGTTGGGATAGCGTTCCAGATAGTCCTGGTGCTCTGGTTCGGCTTCCCAGAACGGACCCGCGGGGGAAATCTCGGTGACGACTTTGCCGGGCCAGAGGCCCGACGCG
>DASXND010000001.1:0-6847 GCA_036495265.1 Dyella sp. | reverse complement strand
GGCTTGCGCGGGGCGCTGGAACAAGCCGCCAGCAGCAGGATCGTCGCGCCCAGCAGCAGATGACGCGCCATGCGCCAGCGTACTGGCGGGCGTAAGGACGGATCGATAGCGTCCAAATTCACGAGCATCCCCTGGGCTACGGCAGAGAGGATGCTAGCAAATCAATAATTTGGAGGAAAGTCGTGAGTCAATACGTGAACAGTGGTCTCCGCGACTTATGAGCCCGGCTTGCCGACGGTCAAGTTGCGTTTAGCGGTGGTGCGCCCCTCCCTGTCCCAGGCGCGCAGCACGTACTGGCCCGGTTTCAGGTAAAGCGTGTTCATGCTGTTGTCGGTCAGGAAGACATAGCGGTCGACCGCGATGGCATCGTCGGACTCATTGGCGTAGCGGGCCTCGACGACGCAGGGCAGCTGGCGGGCGCAGATGTCGCTGGTCATCACCCGCGTCGCCCGAGTGTCCCCAAGAGCCAGCCAGTGGGGGCGACGTTGATGGCCGGCTTTCGGCAACACCACGTCAACGTCATGCCGGGCCGGGTCGGAGGTCCACACGCCGCCGTTTTGCCGGTTGATGAGTACCGAGGGGCGGTCGACCGGGAATTGGGCCATTAATTGGTTGTAGGGGTCGGAGTTCGGCATCGGGCCGATGTCCCGCCAGCGCGTCTGATCGATCGACAGAGGATCGAATCCGGACAGCTGCTTCAACTGCATCGCCATCGGTTTCACGTCGTCACCCAGATTGCCGGCTGCCTTGTCGATATGCGCATAACCCGCATGGACGAACAGGCGCGCCTTGGGGTCCTTGGCGAACACTTTTAGATAAAGCTGGTTGGCCTGTCCCATTTCGCGGTCGGCCAGCTTCTCCGCGTCCGTGTCATAGGCCACCACCACGAAGCCCAGCCGAATCGCCTCGCGGATGATCTCGCCGTAGAGCGGCTCATGCAGATACTCGCTGCCGCTGGTGCTGATGGGGTAGCCGCGCTTCATCAGCTCGGTATCGCTGTGGCTCAGCGCCTCTGCCGCAAAGTAGTTGAATCCTTGCGCACGCAGCAGCGGCAGGAGCGCAAGCGTCAGTTCGCGCGTGTGAGCGTCATGGTGCGCCTCGTTGATCATCACGATGCGCCGGTTGGCCGCGAGCTTGGCGATCTCGCCGGCGGCGTCGGCGGGCTGCCAATCGGTGGGCGGCGGCATCGGTACGCGCGTCTGTACTCGGTTATCGAACGGGAAATCGTTGATGGCCTCGTTGTACAGCCCCAATTCGTCTTCAACGGTGGCCAGCAACTGCTGGTCGATCAGGCGATCCCTTTGCTGAAGCTGCGGTATCGCCTCCCGCAGATAGAGATAGCGCGCGAGATCGTTCTTGATATGGGCCGTTTCGGTAAACAGGTCGCGCGATACGTCGGGCGCCGATGATGCCGACACTGGGGGGGTTGCCAGCGAGCGCCCTGCCACCAGGGCCAGGGCCAGAAACAAGGCGAAGGCAGCCGCCGTACGCCATAGATACATCACCGAGCCAGACTTCTTAACAGACGATTCCATCGCTCTGCTTCCCTTGGGGTTAGGGTCGGGCACTTCGGACGCTACAATAGTTTCATGGATGCTTCACGCAGTGATGTGCTGATTCTTGGCGGCGGTGTTATCGGCCTGGCCTGTGCCTACTACCTGCTGAAGTCCGGAGCTACCGTGCGCATTTTGGAGCAGGGTACCCCGGGCTGCGGCAGTTCGCACGGCAATTGTGGAACGATCACCCCCAGTCATGCCGCGCCGCTGGCGATGCCCGGCGTGCTGGGCGTGGCCTTGCGTTCCATGCTTCGATCCGACGCGCCGCTCTACCTCAACCCCCGCTTCGATGGCCCGCGCCTGCGTTGGATGCTGGGCTTCGCCCGGCACTGCAACTGGCATGACTTCGAGCACGCGGCCCGTGCGCGCGCGGCCATCCTGCTGCGCTCCCGCGCCCTGCTGCCCGGCCTGATCCGCGACGAGGGACTCGATTGCGAGTTTGGCGAGGGCGGCGTGCTGTATGCGTATCGCACGGCGCAGGCGCTGCAAGGCGACGAGCAACATCACGCGCGGGTACTCGATCAACTTGGTGTTGAAGTGCAGCGGCTGCGTGGCGATGAGGTAGAGGCCATGGAGCCGGCGTTGAAACCAGGCGTGGCAGGCGGGTTGTTCCATCCGGGCGACGCGCGCCTGCGCCCGGACCGTTACGCCGCGGAACTGGCGCGCCGCGTAGCGGAGCTGGGCGGTTCGATCGAAGCGGGTGCGCGCATCGATCATTTTGGCACGCGGGATGGGCATATCGACTTCGTTCGCACCACACGCGGCGTTTTTCGTGGCGACCGCGTGGTGATGGCGCTTGGTGCATGGTCGCCCTTGCTTGGTAAGCAACTCGGCTTGCAGTTGCCTATGCAGCCCGGCAAGGGCTATTCGCTGACCTATACGCGCCCCGTGCATGCGCCGCGCCATGCCCTGGTGCTGCGTGAGGCGGCCGTATGCGTCACCACCTGGGAGAGCGGTTACCGCCTGGGCAGCACCATGGAATTCTCGGGCTATTCGGAAGGGCTCAACCGTAAGCGTCTGGAAGCCTTGCGTCGTGGCGCGGCCCAGGGCCTGCACGAGCCGGAAGGACCGCAGCTGCTGGAAGAATGGTGGGGCTGGCGGCCGATGAGCGTGGACGAGGTGCCGATCATCGGACCGAGCACGCGCTGGTCCAATCTCACCCTGGCGACGGCTCACGGCATGCTCGGCGTAAGCATGTCGGCAGCGACGGGCGAACTGGTGGCGGCCATGCTTCGCGGCAACGACTTGCCGATCGACCCCGCACCCTATGCACCGGCACGGTTCGGTGCCTAATCCGTATGCCTCTTCCAGGAGACAGGCATGGCCGATAGCTTTGATCTGATCGTACTGGGCGGAGGCTCGGGCGGCTTGGCCACGGCGTTCCGTGCTGCCCATCATGGCGCGCGCGTGGCAATGCTCGAGCCGGGTGCGCTCGGCGGCACCTGCGTCAACGTCGGCTGCGTGCCCAAGAAGGCACTATGGTATGCCGCGCAACTGGCGCAGGAACAACGGCTGGCCGTGGACTATGGCTTTGCCTCCGTGCCCGGGCCGCTCGACTGGGAGCACTTCCGTCAACTGCGTCAGAACTATATCGACGGCATTCGGCATCGCTATGCCACACGCCTCGCCGAGGCGGGCATCCAGGTGTTCGCCGAAACCGGTCGCTTCGTATCGACCGATACGGTGGCTACCTCCTGCGGCAATGAGCTGCGCGCCACGCAGATCGTCATAGCCACCGGCGGGCGCCCCCGACGACTGGATGTGCCCGGCTTCGACTTGGGGCTGGTGTCCGACGACATCTTCGCGCTGCGAACCCTGCCGCGGCGTATTGCCGTGGTCGGCGGTGGCTATATCGCCGTGGAGTTTGCTGGACTCTTGCGGGCGCTGGGCAGCGAAGTCTCGTTACACGTGCGCAACCGCCTGCTGCTGGACTTCGATGCCGAACTGGTCGATGCGCTGGAAGAGAGCATGCGCGGACAAGGCATCAGCATCTCGCATCAGCTGAAGGTCGCCGGACTCCATCATGGGAACGATGGCATCGTGCTGGACGATGCCGTCAACGGCGAGTGCGGGCCCTATGACGCCGTGCTCTGGGCCGTGGGGCGCGTGCCCAATAGTGACCGCCTCGATCTGGATGCGGCGGGCGTGCACGTCAACGACATGGGTCATGTAGTTACCGATGACTGGCAGAACACCAATATTCCTGGCATTTGCGCGGTGGGCGACGTCACCGGCCGCGAGGAACTGACGCCGGTGGCGGTTGCGGCGGGGCGTCGCCTGGCAGATCGCCTGTTCGGCGGGCAGCCGCAGAGCCGGCTTGATTACACGAACGTGCCGAGCGTGGTGTTCGCCGAGCCACCGCTGGCCATGGTCGGGCTGACCGAGGCCCAGGCGCGTGAGTTTCATGGTGACCGGCTACACGTGTATCGCAGTCGCTTTACGCCCATGCAGTGGGCGCTGACAGGGCATGGCGCCATCTCGGTCATGAAGATCCTGTGCGTGGGTGACGACGAGCGTGTGGTCGGTATTCATGCCTTGGGTGCAGGCGCGGACGAAATGTTGCAAGGCTTTGCGGTGGCGATGAAGTTGGGCTTGCGCAAACGCGACCTGGACGACACGGTCGCCATTCATCCCAGCTCAGCCGAAGAACTGGTGCTGATGTCTTAAGAGCCTGTTTGGGCCTTGCAAGCTAGACTCCCAAGATGAGCAACTACACCCTGCATCGCGGCACCGCGCCGCTGTTGATCAGCCTGCCGCACGACGGCAGTGCCATTCCCGAGGCGATTGCCGAGCGCATGCTTCCCACGGCGCGGCGGTCGGTGGATACCGATTGGCATGTCGGGCGCCTGTACGAGCCCTTGGCCACGGCCTTGGGCGCAAGCGTGTTGAAGCCAGTGGCATCGCGCTACGTGGTCGATCTCAATCGTCCAGCTGACGGTCAGGCCTTGTACCCGGGGCGTCGCGAGACAGGTCTGGTATCCACCATCGGTTTCCATGGCGAATCGCTTTATCGCGACGGTGACGAGCCGACGGCCGCTGAAATTCAACGGCGGGTGAATGAGTTCTGGCGTCCGTACCACGACGCCTTGTCGCAAGAACTTGAAAGGCTGCGCGCCGAACACGGGCGCGTGGTGCTGTGGGAAGGGCATTCCATCCGCAGTCGCGTGCCCATGCTGTTCGATGGCCAGTTGCCGGATTTCAACCTGGGTACGGCGGACGGTGCGAGCTGCGGAGCCGCGCTACAGGAGCAGTTGCAAGCCTTGCTGCAAGGCCAGTCCCGCTACAGCTTCGTCGTCAACGGACGCTTCAAGGGCGGCTATATCACGCGCCATTACGGTCGTCCGGACAGCGGCGTTCATGCCGTGCAGCTGGAGCTTGCCCAGCTCAATTACATGGACGAAGACAGCTTCGCGTATGACGAGGCGAAGGCGTCGGTGCTACAGGCCAGCATCGAACAGCTGCTGCGCCTGTGCGTAGCCTGACGCAAGAATATTCGAACGATGTTAGGGAGTCGGAAAGTCAATATACGCAGGTACGGAAAGTTCCCGCGCATGTTGAAAACGTCGGTTTCGATGCGTCGCGAAACATGCCATGTTTTAGCCGTCGCGCCACCCGTGTTGTCGGGTTCCGGCCGGGTCCGCGGCATGACAGTTCGAGGCTCATCATGATGCGTAAGTTCGCGATCGCTTCCCTGCTTGTGGCGGGTGTTGCTCTCTCTGGTTCCGTGCTGGCTCAGAATGCAGCCCCCCAGGCTGCGCCCGCGACCAAGCCGGCTCCTGCCCAACCGGCCGGCTCTTCCACCAAGCATCACAAGAAGGGTCACAAGCCCACCCAGATCAGCGGCCAGCCCGGTACAGCCAAGGGTGGCAAGTCGTCCGGCAAGAAGTCGGGCAAGGCGACCTTGCCGCCGGTAACGACCGGTCCGTCGTCGTAAAGCGTGGCTGCGCGGAACCTCGGTGGCCAACCACCGAGGTTTCAAGATCGCGTCGGTCGAAGGCTTAAGGCGACGCTGATTAAGTATCGCCATCGTCACCGCCCCTGTCTGCGCGCAGCTCACAGGGGTGTCGGCGAAGGCAGCCTGGCTGGCTGTCGAGCCGGCGCACCGAAGAGATGCGGGCAGACAGGGGCGGCCCCAACATGTTGAATTCAGAGGACGGGGTGATGCCTGGAAGGCCCGCAGGCCGCACCGCACGGCTTGGCAAGACGGCCAGTCTTCCCGGCGCCATGCAGTACAACCTGCGGGCCTTCCAGGCATCATGACGATGGCGATACTTAATCAGCGTCGCCTTAACGATCGCTACGCGGCAACGAGGCGATGCACTTCAGTTCGATCGCGATGGGCGTGGGCAGGGCGGTGATGCCCAAGGTCGTGCGACAGGCGTCCACGCCGGCGAAATACTCGGCATAGAGCCGATTGTAGGTGGCAAAGTCGCGCGTCATGTCGGTGAGAAACACCGTCACATCGACCAGATCCTCCCAGCGTGCGCCGCTGGCTTCGAGCACGGCGCGCACATTGGCGAATACCTGGCGGCATTGCGCCTCAATGTCGTAGTCGACCAGCTTGCCGTGCGCGTCGTGGACGTTGCCAGGTATGGCATTGGTACCCGGTGTGCGCGGTCCGACGCCGGACAGGAACAGCAGGTCGCCCACGCGTCGTGCATGCGGGTAGGCACCTACCGGCGCCGGAGCCTGCTCGGTGCGGACGACGTCGCTCATCGGTTGAACTCGGGTACCGTGCCCAGCCGCTGCAGGGCCGCCTCGTAGGCGGGCCACAGCTGCTCGCGCGAGCTGACATGCATGCCGAGATCGTTCACATGCCCGTCGAACAGGCTGTAGCACCACGCGTGCACCGACAGCTTCTGGCCGCGCTCCCAGGCATCCATCACCATGGTGGTGTGGCAGACGTTGACGACCTGTTCGATCGCGTTGAGTTCGCACAGGCGGCTATTGCGCAGATGCATCAAGTCGATGGACGTAAGCATGCTGGAATGCTTCTGGGCCACGTCGCCCACATGGCGCAGCCAGTTGTCGACCAGGCCAAGGCGGCGTTCATCGAGCACCGCCTGTACACCGCCGCAGCCGTAATGGCCGACCACCAGGATGTGCTCAACCTTGAGCACGTCGACGGCGAACTGGATCGTGCTGAGGCAGTTGAGATCGGTATGCGACACCACGTTGGCGACGTTGCGCTGGACGAAGATGTCACCCGGGGGCAGGTCCACGATCTGGGTGGCCGGTACGCGCGAATCGGAGCAACCGATCCACAGGTACTTCGGTGCCTGTTGCTGGGC